>JAILEJ010000463.1 GCA_024688095.1 Butyrivibrio sp. | reverse complement strand
ATCCATACAGAGCTTGGCTGGCTTCCAGAGACAATGTTTGCAGATGGAATAAAGAAGACAATTCAGTGGTATTTAGACAATAGAAGCTGGTGGGAGAATATCATCAGCGGCGAATACCAGGACTATTATAAAAAGATGTATGGTAATAAAAAAGCACTTCATTGAGATGAGAAGGAATAGTGAAAATGGGACATAATGGTATTTTTGAGATAATTGATTCGTGGGAAAATGAAACCGGGAATGTAAATAAGACGGAAGAACTCTTAGATTGGATTAAAACATTAAATAATAATACATATGTCAATATAAATGAATGTAGCATAAATGATAGTACCTTCTGGTTTTATGACGATTATAATGGAGAAGTCCTTAATAGAAAAAGAAGTTTCTTTTCAGTTAAAGGAATGCGTTTATTTATAGATGATAAGTTTATTAAGGAGCAGCCTATTATAGTTCAGCCGGAAATAGGGTATCTTGGAATAATATGCAAAAAGATTGATGGTGTGCTGAATTTTCTTATGCAGGCTAAAATTGAGCCGGGAAATATTAACTGCGTACAGATTTCACCGACCATTCAAGCAACAAAGAGTAATTTTACCAGAGCGCATGGTGGAAAAATACCTTTATATTTTGAATATTTTGAGAATTCGGATAAATATGATGTGATATATGACCAGATTCAATCAGAACAGGCTTCACGTTTCTATAAAAAGAGAAATAGAAATATGATTATGATGGTTGATGAAGACATAGAAATCTATCCGAATTTTAAGTGGATGACTCTAGGACAGATCAAGAAGCTTATGGATATTGACAATCTTGTTAATATGGATACAAGAACAGTTCTGTCAGGAATCCCATTTGTTTTGTATTCTCTTTCGGATAAGGAAAAAGAAGAAATAAAGGAAAAATTTTCTGATAAAGCCTTATTTGAATCTATTTTTAATGGAGATTATAATAAGTATTTGCCTTTAGTATATCAGAATATAAATAATTACAAGATGTTCAAGGAAGTGACCTTGGCAACTGTTCCCCTAAATCAGTTGGTAGATTGGACAGTTGATGAATATGGAATTACTTGCAAAAATCAAGCTGATTTCATGGTAAGATATTATGACATTGAAATATCAGGAAGAGAGGTAAGGCATTGGTCACAGCCTTTATTTAAAGCCATTGGCATTGCAACCTTTGGCCTATTAAGTAAGGTGAAAGAGAATAAGAGGCTTTATCTAGTAAAAATCAAACCTGAGATTGGAAGTTTCGATAGGGTGGAATTAGGACCTACCGTTCAATGGGAGCCTACTCATTATTTATATAATGATGATGTTGTGGAGAAGTTCTTTAGAAAGAAGGTAGAGAGCAGGGAAGGTATTTCAGTGGATGTGATGCTTTCTGAAGAAGGTGGAAGATTTTACCACGAGCAGAATAGAAATATAATAGTAGAATGTAAAGAGGAAGAATTACTTGAAATATCAGAAGAGTATATATGGGTTGATTTTGCGACATTGAATTTTATGACACAGATAAATAATGGTGTAAATATTCAGCTTAGAAATTTATTATCGTTGATTAAAATCTGAAAGGATTAGAGGAATGAAAATAGGTATATTATGTCCATCTGAAATAGCTTTAAGGAGATTCATGCCTGCTATAAGCTCGGTAGATGAATTTGAATATGTTGGGTTAGGCGTATGCACAAAAGAGGAACGCTTTCCTGAAAATGTGCCGGATGAAGAAACTGTAAACGAAGTTTTAAATGCGGAAATGGAAAAGGCAAAGGCTTTTATCGACCAATATGGAGGAAAAGTTTTTAATGGATATCAGGGCATAATTGAATCTGATGAGATTGAAGCAGTTTATATTCCGCTTCCGCCTGCACTTCATTATAAATGGGCATTAAAGTCTTTAGAAGCCGGAAAGCATGTCCTAGTTGAGAAGCCATCAACGATTAGTGCAGAACAAACCAAAAAATTGATTGAGGTAGCAGAAGATAAAGGTTTGGCATTACACGAGAACTATATGTTCAATTTCCATGAACAGCTAAATGCCATAGAAGATATAATAAAAAGCAGAGAGATAGGAGATATTCGTCTTTACCGTGTTTCATTTGGATTTCCGCAAAGGGCTGCAAATGATTTTAGATATAACAAGGCGCTTGGTGGCGGAGCACTGATAGATGCAGGCGGATATACCATTAAATATGCAACCAGATTGCTTGGCGAAACTGCAGAATTAAAATATGCACAGATGAATTATAAGGAAGGCTTTGAGGTTGATATTTATGGCTCTGGCGCAATGGTAAATGCAGAAGGAACCACAGTACAGCTTGCATTCGGAATGGATAATAATTATAAATGTGAACTTGAGGCATGGGGAAGCAAAGGATGTTTAACAACCGGAAGAGTGCTGACAGCTCCAACAGGTTTTGTTCCTAGTGTAACCATAAGAAAAGGAAACGAAGATGAGGTTCGCAGCCTTCCTGCGGATGATGCATTTAGAAAATCCATAATGAGATTCTGGGAATGTATTGGAAATGATAATACACGCAGAAATAACTATAAGGAACTGATTAGACAGGCAGAGCTAGTTGATGAATTTAGAAATATGGCTAATTTACAGTGAAAATAAGGGATAAAAAATGAAGAAGAGAATTGCTATAATCGGTGCTAACAGCTATATTGCAAGAAATGTTATTACCGTATTGAAAAAGGATTATCCTGATACAGAATTAAGTCTATATGATTATTCAAATAGTCAGGTTGATGGTGAAGCTAATTATGTAAAAATCGACATATTAGATA
>JAILEJ010000459.1 GCA_024688095.1 Butyrivibrio sp. | reverse complement strand
AGTTTTATTTTATAATATATGGTGTTAGCATAGCCTAACACTCGTGTTATAATAAAGCAATAAATAGGGTAAAAGGAGATTTCTGTATGAAAAAATATATTCCTGAAGAGATGGTAAAAATAAGTCGCTATCAAAACTATTTTCCCACACTTGATAAAGATATTCAGGTTGATATCTATTCAAGAATGAATGAACTTATAAAAGAGGAAAAATATTATTGCGACAAGAATAATTATGAACATATGGCACAGATCCTGACTTCCATAGCCATGTATGAAGTTTTGCAAAAGCATGGAAAAAGTGAAGAAGAAGCATATAAGATTGTTTCAGAAGAAATGTGGAAATTCCTGGATCCAACCTCAATGCAGAAGCTTTCAAAGAAAGGCTTTTTCATCCCTCTTATGAAGAAGGTTGTTCCATTTGGATTTAAGCATAAATCAGGAATTGGTTGGAGATATACCTGGCACAATGACACAGATCCTAAAGATGAATTTCATTTTGAATGTAATGAATGCATATATGAAAAAATATTAAAACCCAGAGGACTTCTTAAACTTGGCGCAATGTGTTGTCATGCAGACATTATAAATTATGGCGAGCTTCACTATACCGACTTTATAAGAACCAAGACATTATGTCAGGGTGGAGATTACTGTGATTTCTATTTCGTAAGACACGAAACCGATGCTGGCGAAGGATGGGAAAGAACTGACAGCATATAAAATCAAATTAATAAATATCATTATAAGGAGAAGGCCGGGAAAGGGCAGACAGTTATTATTGTCTGTCCTTTTCCGGCAATTAGGAGTGTGTTTAAATCTTTATTTTTTTTGCTTTGATAACCATTCGATGAGTGTAACTTCTTTACCATCAAATTTAACAGGTTCACCATTATAATCTAATTTACAGTCATCATTAAGCATTGGAATCCAGGCAAAGTGTCCCAGATATTCATATGGATTACCAGCTGCATCCTTAAAGCCTGCGTGTATATCAACAATCTTGTCCCAATATGTAAAATGTACATTAGAAGCGCCTGCTTTGATCAATCTTTCATATGTTGGAACCGCATATTTATCAGGAACTACTATAGGATCATTAGCTGCATGAGTAAACCATATAGGCATATCTTTCATTTTTGATATATGTAGTTCATCTATCCTTTCATCAAGCATTGCTTCACAAATAGGAAATGCTGCTGCAAAATAATCAGGATAATCCATTATCATTCTCATGGTCATAAATCCACCATTTGAATCACCTCCAACGTATATCCTGTCCATATCAATAACATCAGAATATCTGCTTATAAACTGATCAATGGTATTTTTTAATACCTGTACATATTTGGAATTTCCGGAATCTCCATACTTACCACTTCCATCATCAAGCCACATCGTAGGGCACTGAGGCACTAATATGAATACTCCATCAAATTTATCCTGCACCCACGTTTCTGTAAGTTCTGTAACTTTATTACCTGTATATGTTATGCAGGTCTGAGTACCGCCTTCACCCGCTCCATGAAGCCATACTATCAAAGGCTTTTTTCCTCCGTTTAGTTCCGGAACATAATAACCATATCTTAATACTTTTTCTTCATCTTCTGATTTATAATCTTTGAATCTGTCCTTTTTAGGATTATAGATTCCTGCGCATTTATCAAATAAAAGATCAGACAACATTTCTGCTCCACTTCCAATGCTTCTAACCTGAGTGATTTTATAATCACTGAATGTATAATACTCATGTGCATTTAAAGTGGTAATATCAGCCATAATCGCTGAAGAGCATTTATATATAGGACCGTAAGCAAGCTCAAGTGCTATAAATCTTCCACTTTTCTGTTCATTACCTTCTATATCACAAGGATAGATTCCTGTAATCTCTCTTTCTCCTTCACTTGGAACAAGTATATCTCTTTCTGCAAATGACTTGGGTACCTTTGCAACATCTCCAAATCTGTCTTTTACAGTTACATATACATTGAACAAGTCTTTACTCAACTCAGCCTTGTCCATTACTCTTGGCATAGCCAAAATGACCTTTGTAATGTAAGGTCCAAAATCAGTAACATCTATAACCTGATAATACATATTTCCCATTTCTCATACCTCTCTAGTTAATACTAATAATGACATGCTTATAATTAAATAGTTTATAATATCCCCCTGATACTGCCTTGACTATCAGATGAAGTTTATCACCCACACATGCCTTGCTATCTATACATACACCCACAATATTATTCTTATCATCAATACTTATAAAAGAATCATCTGCCCATTCAGAACTGATTTCTTTATATACTCTGCACTCATACGAAATGCCCGTATTATCCACATCATCAACTGACAAATGCAGCTGAACTTCTGATCCGGCGGAGGCTTCAATATCTGTACCTTCTACAATATTTAATACCGGAGAATGCTCACATTTAATTTCAGAATCCTTATCAGCCCAGTTAACACGTGCAGCAAAATCTCTTTGCACATCAGCTACATACTTCCACATTGACTCTTCATCAGTAACATTTCCGTTTCTGTCAGTATAACTGTCTTTTGATACATCCCATACGTTACATTCCTGTCCTTTGGAATTGATATATCCATCTACTTTATGATATCTTCCTGCAATTCCGCCATATTCAAAATTCTCAAGTGTTCTCATTCCAAATGGAATCAATACAATATAAGTTGGAGAATCCCCTTCAGATAAAAAATCATATTTTCCAGGAGTTTCTTTTATAAGCCTTGCCCCAAACCATTCATTTACAATATTTGGGTTTGCGCCAAACTGAGAAGATTCCTCTTCACCTTCATATCTGTTTCCATCAAGCCATGTACAATATCCTTTTATAAGAGCACTGTTTTTGCTAAGCAGATATTTCTCCATAAACTCAGCTTTAAGTGTATCCTTACTATCCCCTTCAGGCATATTAAACCAGGGATACGCATAACTCATCATCTGAAGAGTTTTTACAAACTGTATTCCAGGCCAGTTTTCAGCTATATATTCTTTATAAGTATTATCCTGTTCACCACATGCTGTTATAACAACCTTTTTGGTGATTTTATCATGAAGCTTTTCCCAGTCTTCCTTATCCTGATACTCTTCCTGAATGTCTCGGAGTGCTCTTGCTATGGTATTGGTTCCGCCCCATACCTGTAAATAGAGAGTCCTTTCGTCATCGTCCAGAATGCGCTGTCTTATAAGCTCTGATCCATCACTTGAACTATCCATTTCACCTTCATAGCCTATATTTCCAACTTTTGTTATTAATCTTAAATAATCAGGAGCAGGATACCTTTTATCCTGTTTCATAAGAAATGGATAATCAGTCTCATAGTCATCAATAACTTCATTCATCCATTTAGTTCCAGGCCATCTGTATGGCTTATCAAAAGCCGGCTTTTCACTACCATCCGTGCTCTCAAAATCATCTTTATATTTTTTCTCTGATCTGACCGCTCCAGGAACTCCTTCCCAATGAAATTTCGATGATGTCTGTATTATCCCCTGCAAATCCATTTCATTTGCATAGAACAAAAAATGTCTTAATGAATTCTGATCATCTACTTCAGCATCCTGTGTAATTATAGTTCTAATTCTCATATCATATCCTCCAGGATAAATATGGTTACCACCATAAATAAATCAGCTGATACCTTCAGCCATTAACTTTTTTTCAGTTTTTTCTTTGTTTCCCCATCTGATCAGGTAATAAGTAACTTCCACGATACAACAGCACGCCCAGCCAACAGGATATCCAAAGCCAACCCACTTAGGAGTATTGGATATATAATTGGTCAATATGAATAAATAAATCTGACGAACTACTACGAAATTTCCTATCATTATAAACATAGGAGCTTTGGAATCTCCCCTTCCCCTAAGCGATGACGCAAGCGTATGATTTACGCAGTTTAGTATGAGGAAAAAGACATTTGTATGAATAAATAAAGCTCCATACTTTATAACTTCTTTGTCCGAAGAGAAAAGATGTATTGCCGGTTCTGCCCATATGTAGAGAGCTACTGCAATTACAAAAGTAATAAACATAGACATAAGAATTACTATCCTGGTTCCCTTATTAACTCTGTCAAACTTTCTGGCCCCGACATTCTGACTTACAAACGTCGTAGCCGCCATTGCCATACTTGACATTGGAAGCATAATAAATGAGTCCAGTTTGTTGTAACAGCTCCAGCCGGCCATACAACCTGATCCAAAATGATTAATATAGGACTGAACAAACACATTTGAAAAAGCTGTTATTACAGACTGAATACCTGTAGGAAGACCAATAACTATAATACTTCTAAGAATATCACCATCTATCCTGATATCTTTCCATACGAATTTATAAATTTCATTAGTCCTTACCAGCAAAAGAATAATTAATACAGCTGATATCATCTGAGATATTATTGTCGCATATGCAACCCCTGCTATTCCTGCTTTAAGTACAATAACAAAAAATAAATCAAGAATAATATTAACAACGCTTGTAAGAACCAGGAACATAAGAGGTCTCTTGGTATCACCAACAGCACGCAGTATTCCGCTTCCCATATTGTATATAAGAAGTCCCGAAAATCCCATGAAATATATTCTAAGATAAGTCGTAGCATCTGCCATGACATCTTCCGGCGTATCCATAAAATGAAGCATAGGCACAACTCCCAAGCTTCCTATAATTGTAAATACAATGCACAGAATAAATGTCATCGCCATAGTTGTCTCTATGGAATCATGAAGCCTTTTCAGATTTTTGGCTCCAAAATATCTGGAAATAATAACCCCTGCACCAATCGAGAATCCGTTAAAAAAGAACACCAGCATATTCACGATCATTGTTGTAGAACCGACTGCTGCAAGGGCCTGAGTTCCTACATATTTACCTACAACAATCGAATCAACTGTATTATATAGCATCTGGAATATATTCCCGAACATAAGTGGTATCGAGAATAAAATTATGTGTTTAATTATAGAACCTTCTACCATACTTTTTACATTTGATGATTGCTGCATAATACTCCTATTAATTACGTTTTTTATTTATTATAAAACAATATCAACCTTTTACACCACCTAAGGTAATACCTTTTACAAAGCTCTTCTGAACAAATGGATATACCACGATAATAGGGAGTATACCAAGTGTTGCAATAGCCATTCTTACTGTAACTGATGGAATTTCTGCAAGTCCCGAATTGGCATTAGCAATATCACTGGCATTTTGAGTAAGTGCATTTATGTTCTGCATAAGTCTGTTCAATAAGTTCTGAATACTGAAAAGATCAGTTCTCTGAACCAGATATATGTAACCATTGTTCCAGTCATTCCAATATGAAATTCCTGCAAACATTGCTACTGTCGCAATGATAGGTTTTGCAAGTGGTGTAACAACCTTTGAAAGTGTCTGAAACTCTGTTGCACCATCAATGTAAGCAGCCTCAATGATTTCATAAGGAACACCTGATACAAAATAACTCTTCATAAGTAATACATTAAATGCGTTCATCAGCAGATTAGGAATGATCAAAGCAAAAATTGTATCCTTCAGATGAAATACATTTGTGTAATTGATATATGTTGGTACAAGTCCACCATTAAACAGCATTGTAAATACTACATAAAAGGTAAAAAATCCTTTACCTGGAAGATCTCTTTTTGAAAGACCATATGCAAGCCCAATTGTAAGAAGTACGCTTATAACTGTACCTACAATGGTAATAAAAAATGAAATTCCATATGCTCTTATTACCATTCCTCCGTTAAATGCAAATATCCATTTATAGGCATATAAACTTAATTTTTCCGGAAAAAATGAATATCCATTTTTCATAAGTGCCGCATTATCTGTTAATGATGAAATAATCATAAGCACAATCGGAATCAGTGCGTTAAATGTCAGGATTGCCATGACAATATGCCCTATTACGTTAAACCTTATATCTTCTTTTGTTTTCATACTTTATTCACCTCACCATAATGCAGACTCTTTATCAAGTTTTCTAACAAGCATATTTGCACCCAGTATCATAGCGAAACCAATGATAGACTGATATACACCGGCTGCAGCTGACATTGAAATATTACCAAGCTGTAATAATCCTCTGTATACGTATGTATCAATTGTCTGAGTTGTTGGATATAACGCTCCCTGATTCATTGGAACCTGATAGAAGAGACCAAAATCAGAGTAGAATATTCTACCTACAGCCATAAGTGTAAGCATAATTACTGTTGGCTTTAAAAGTGGAAGTGTTATGTATTTGATCTGCTGCCACTTTGTAGCACCATCAATCATTGCTGATTCATAAAATGAACGATCAAATCCAAGCAATGTTGATAAATAGATAATGCAGTTATAACCTATTGCTTTCCATGAAGAAACGAATACTATTATAAATGGCCAGTATTTAGGTTCTGAATACCAGCTTATTGCTTCAATTCCAAGCTTTTCTAATATGAAGTTATTAACAAAACCATTTTCTACACTAAAGAATGCGAATACCAGATATCCAATGATTACTGATGAAATAAGATGTGGAAGCAGGATTGCGCTCTGATAAAAGTTTTTTACTTTTCCCCACATTTCAGATAGCAGGATCGCTACTGTAATTGCCAGTACAGTATTTATAATAATAAATGCCACATTATATAAAATAGTATTCCTGGTTATAAGCCATGCATCATTTGTTTGAAATAAATATGCAAAATTGCTAAGTCCAGCCCATGGACTGCCATATATGCCTTTTCTTGCATTATATTGTTTAAATGCAACTATCAATCCAGGTAAAGGCATGTAGTTATTTATAAACAAATATAATAACCCCGGAAACATTAACAGATATACAGGAATATATCGCTTAAATCTTTTACGATTCAGCGTTGAACTCCCTTTCTTTGCAATACTCGACTTAGACATTTTTTTCCTCCTATTACATATACATAGTTTTTTTAACCTTATGTCATTATTTTAAATTTGGAAGGTATATGATAAAATAACAATGATGTTATTAAATAACACGATTTGGACATTTTGGATAAATGAAAAAATATGAAAAATAATAATAAAGTAATTTCGCTAAAAACGTTCCTTTTGGTATTTTTGATTTCAATTCTGGCGTTCTTTTTTGTTGCACTTTTATATAATGCCAATCTGGCAATACATCTTATGGAATCCCGTACAATTTCAGATTCAGAAAACACAACTGACCTATATACACAAGAACTTCAGGAAAGCCTGTCCAGAATAGATGCTTTTTTATATTCAACAGTTACTACAGATTATAATTACAACAGACTTACTTATACGGATTCTACTGACAGTGAATGGTTCTATACCGTTGATACATTAAATTCTTCCTTTAGAACTGCTTCTTATATGTATATTGCAGATGCACTATTTTGTTATAAACCATCCAGCTCTATATTCATCTTTGGAAGTCATACATCTTTTAAGTTTCATGATGCCAAATCCATTGTGCTGGAACTTGAAGATGATACTAAGAATTTCGATAAATGGAATCTTACCTTATATGAAGGAGAATATTACCTGACCAAATTATCTGAAAGCAGAGGAATAATCATTGGATCAATTATAAAAACAGACACTATATCACAATCTTTATCTATTCCAAATGATTATCTTGAAGGACTATACTTTAATTCAAATAATTCAGATGAAATTGTAAGAGCGGAAGATGCACCTATTACATTATCATCAGAAATACTCGACTCAGACAGATGGATAGGAACAATAGATGATTCAGAATTGCTCTTTATAAAAAGAACCCTTACTGATGATATTAATTTGGTAAGGCTGGTTCAGATGTCTGACCTAAGACAATACTATAAGCACTTTAGATATCTCATATTATTTACATTAGTACTTGCTTTTCTTTTATGGATATTTATGGCATCCAAGATGATGAAAATGATTCTTAAACCTGTAGACAACCTAACAAAAGCTCTCGGAGAAGTTGGAAAGGGAAATTTGAAATCTCAATTATCAACAACTGACTGTCCATCAGAATTTATAACCATGTCAGATGCCTACAATGATATGATCACTCAAATTGAGAATTTGAAAATTGATGCCTACGAGCTGCAAATTGAACATCAGCAGCTTGAAACACAATATCTAAAACAGCAGATTGCTCCTCACTTCATGATAAACTGTCTTAATACTGCATACCAGCTTACAGAGTTTGGCGAACTGGAATTATCAAAAAAGATGCTTCGAAGCCTTTCAGATCATCTAAGATATATCTTGTCCTCGAAGCAAAAGGTCTCATTAAAAAATGAGCTTGACCTGGTTGATAATTATATAGAGATGTCCAAAATTCGTTACCCGGAATGCATTGATTATAAGTTTTCAGTAAGTGATGATATTATGGACGCTACAGTAGTTCCGCTTATGATTCTTAATTTTGTGGAAAATACCATCAAACACAATGCCTCAATGGGCAAACATCTTGAAATAATAGTTAGTGCTGATTATAAAGAAGATTCTCAAAACAGATTACTTATAACCATTTCAGATTCCGGTAAAGGTTTTGATGATGAAACACTTAAAACACTTCAGAATATAACCCATGAAAGCCAGGATGATAATACTCATATAGGTATACAGAATACCATATTAAGAGCAATTGATGCTCTCCCAACTACAACGTTTGGCTTCAGCAACACAGAAACAGGAACTGGAGCACATATAGAAATTGACATGCCATACAGGAGGTATCATCAATGAATATCTTAATTGTAGATGATGAATATTATAGTGCTAAAAGCACACAGCGCAAAATCAGCACTCATTATCAGGATAAATTTGAACAGGTATTATGTGCTTTTAGCATGGAACAGGCTTTAAAAATACTATCATCTATAGATATCTCTATAATGATATGTGATATTGAAATGCCTGGTGGAAGTGGTTTATCCCTCCTATCTGAAATTCGAAGCAAGCAATATGATGTTGTTTGTATATTCCTTACTGCATATGCTAAATTTGAATATGTATCTGAAGCACTAAAATTAAACTCCATAGATTATCTTCTAAAACCTGTAGAAGACACAGCTTTATTTGAAGCAGTTGATAAAGCTGTAGATCAATATACCAAAAATCTTGAAATAAAACAGTCGATGCAGGAAGCCGAGAATTTTAATTACAGTAAGTTAGAAATCGAAGGATTATTCTGGACCGAACTTATAAATGGTAATCTGGAAGCAGAATATCAATCTATTTATTCAGACAGAAAAAGGCGCGGTCTTGATGAAATTAACACTGACTCCAAATTTATAGTGCTTTTGGTTCACACCATACTTCATTCATCTGAAATTCCAATGGAAAAAGGATTATTTGATTTTGTTATAAAAAATATCCTTGGAGAATATTTCTATAATTCAGATGAGCTTCAGATCATTTCAAGGCCCGAAAACAATATTTACATACTCTTTCTCCCTGCAGACATCAGGGCCTGCAAAGATGTCATAGAACGCTGCAAGGAAGCCATGAATGATTTTGTTCCACAGTTTCCATTAAGCTTCAATTTTTATGTTGCCAAAGAGCCTGTGACCATTGATAGAATTCCTGAAACAGCCCAAAATATGATTGCTATATCTAAAAAGAATGTAACACATGAAAATTATATTTTTGATTTATCGCAAAACATAACTCCTCAGGATGCATCAACTTCATTAAATATTCCAGAAGCTCATTGGAATGATTTACTATTGCGACGAGATACTGATTCTTTAATATCAGAGACTGAAATATTCCTTACTGGTTTAAGACATTCAGAAAAAGCTACCCGTGATACTCTAAGACTCTTTTACCAGAGCTTTTTCCAAATGGTATCTTCATCACTTGATAATAAAAGCAAAGAAATCAAAGATATATTTAATTCAAAAGTTATTCAATATCATGAAGATGAAATAACCTCATCTTTTTATCACATAAGGGAATGGATACAGAATATACTCACTGCTTATGATGAATGTCTGAATTCGGATTCTGATTCCAGTAACACAGTTGCAGAGGTCAGGGCTTATATCAAAGAGCACCTTGATGATGATCTATCACGTGAGAATCTTTCGAAGCTTGTTTATCTGAACCCTGATTACCTGTCGCATCTGTTCAAAAAAGAAGTGGGATTATCACTTACCAACTATGTTATTAAAGAACGAATTGAAGAATCAAAAAGACTATTATCCAACACAGATATGAGTATACAGGACATAGCCATAAAATGCGGATTCCAAAACATATCCTATTTTTCAAGGCAGTTCAAAACTCTTACAGGTATGACTCCAAGAGAATTTCGAAAATAATTATTATAAAAAAGCTCCTACCATCAATAAGCTGATGGTGGGAGCTTAAATTTATTATTTTTATTTATTATTTACTTGCCATATATGCATCAAGCTGTGACTGCTTTTCATCAATAATCTTCTGCATTCCGGCATCCATTAGCTTCTGGTTAAGTGTCTCAATACCTGTTTCTGGATCAAGGAAACCATATTCAAGCTGATTCTTATATTCATTATAAATATTAGTACATGCTGCAATTTCATTTGCTACAGGTGTTGAATCAAATGCAAAACCAGCTGCTACAGATTTTAAGCTTTCGTCATTAAACTTCTTAACCTGATCCCAAAGGTCTGATGGATTACCAACTGTTGGTGTTGTAAGGAACTGGTTTGGATAAAGCCATGCAAGAAGACCATAATTACCTGAGCTTGTTCCAAGTGATGTATCTATAAATCCATCTTCTGTATATTCAAAGTGAACACCTTCAATACCATAGTTGAACAGATCCGCAATATCTTCATCTGTATACAAAGCTTTCATAAGTGTCATAGCTGCTTCAGGATTAGCTGTTGTATAAGGAATTGCCCATGGATAACTTGCAACTGATGAAGCGCCCATATAATCCTGTTTAGTCTGAAAAATTGTCATATCTCTTGCATCACCGAGAGATTCCTGAACACGTGAACCTGGTTTTCCACTTGTTCCATATGTAAGAATGATGCCATCCTTCATAAGAGAACCAACCGCTGTTGTATCAGTAGCTGCATCCTTACTTATATATCCTGCCTGATTCCAGTTATAAACTTTTGTACAGAATTCCTTGTACTCGTCACTTGTAAAGAGATTCTCAACTACAGCTTCTTCTCCATAATTAAGAATTACACCAAAGTTATTTCCACCTATCTGGTCAATTGATGTCTGCTGTACCAGATCATTTGCTGCAGGACGGTATACTTCCATATCAGGATAAGCTTCATGTAACTGTGCAAGAATATCTTCAAGCTCTTCATCTGATATTTCAACAATATTTACATCTGATGAAGGAACTTCGTAACCAATTGTCTCAAGATATTCAGAAGCAATTGCAATACAGCCTTTTCCTGATGCAAAGTCACGGTTGTTTGTGATACCATAAAGGACACCACCTACACGGCACATATCAACATAATCCTGTCCGATTGCCTCAACTATACCCTGTCCATAATTTTCCAAAAGGCCATCTTCTTCAAGATCCAAAAGATATCCCTGGTTTACAAGATTAGAATATCCTACAAACAATGTAGAAATAACATCTACCTGCTGGCCACCTGATAATGCAAGAGTCATACTCTGATTATAAGAACCAGAATCACCAATCTGCATTTCAATTTCAATATTGTAGCGATCTACAAGAATCTTATTTAATTCTTCTACTACCATATCAGTATCCGCAGGTGCTCCTGTCCATGTAGGAAATGCAATTACAAGATGCTGAAGTTCATCAAACTTAACATCTGTTGCACTATCTGAAGTTTCAGCTGCTGACGCTTCACTTGCATCAGTATCACTTGCTGCTTCTTCTGTTGTCTCAGTTTCTGTTGTGTCGGCAGTATCAGTAGTGTCAGAACTTTCTGATGATCCACCACATGCTATTAAACTACATGACATAGCCAGAGACAGTACCATTGCGATTAATTTCTTCTTCATATTAATCCTCCTAATCAATACATTTTGCTATACATTACCCAATTTCAGCACCTTTGTGCTTTTGATATGATTATTTTATTCATATTTTTATTACGGAAAAAGAATTATTCCGTGCTCAATTAACACTTTTTGGATATATTATTTACAAAACTTTATTTAAGAATTGTAACACACGTTCTGTCATCTCTTTTTGATAGAATTCCATTCCCATATGTCCTGCATCCTGTACTACATAGAACTCTGTATCCACACCTTCACTTGTTAATTTCTTATACATTTCTTCACTCATATTGATATTTACGAGTTCATCCTTTGTTCCATGTGCCATAAACACAGGAGGCATATCTTTTGTAACTCTGCTCATAGCATCAAACTCTGATTCCGTATCAGAATCTGAAACCGGTTTAAAAGAGGTAGGTCCATAATAATTGATCACAGCCTTAACATCACTCTTGTATTCTGTAAAATCTCCAACATCATATTTTTTATTACCATTAGTTGCAGCTACAAGTGTTGCCAGCATTCCACCTGCTGACTCACCTCCAACTGCCACCTTTTCTGTATCAATTCCATACATATCAGCATGAGCCCTCAGATATCTGATGGCACTTTTGGCATCAATTATCTGCGCCGGCATCTGTGCACAGTTAGACATTCTATATTCTATACTGGCTACTATAAATCCCTTTTTGGCAAATTCCGTAAGCCATGGGATATATGCTGATTTTTCCATTGTCTTAAATGCTCCACCACATATCCATACCAGAAGCGGACTTCTCATATTTATATCAGGTTTTCTAAATGGTAACAATATATCCATTTTTAAATCTTTATAATTATAAAATGGAAACCAATATGGGGTCTGAGCAAATGTTATATCAGATATAAGTGTAACCGGGCATTCCTCTATACTGACTTTTATCTCATCTCTCATAAAAACCTCCTGCTTAGTCACTTTTTATGTGCTGCAAGCCATTCTAAAATTGTTACTTCTTTTCCATTATATTTGACTAATGTTCCATCATAATCCGTTCTGCATTCATTATTCAGCATAGGAATCCAGCTCCAATGACCTGAATATTCAAAAGGACTTCCATCCTCTTTAAAATATAATCCGGTTTTATCACAAACATTATCAAACAGTGTAAGATGAACTTCCGCATCAAGCCCACAAAGTCTCTTATATGTTGGTACAGCATACTTTTCCACCGGCAAAATATTATCTGTTTTTGCAGCTGTAAACCATAGTGGTACTTCCGCCACCTTTTTCTCTGTTTCGTCTGTAAACCAGCTATCAAGATATCCTTCACATACCGGGAAGCCTGCTGCATATCGTGATGGATTTTCTATTATCATACGAATCGTCATATATCCGCCATTTGAATCACCGCCTATATAAATACGATCCTTATCAATATCTTCATGCTCATCTATAAAGTTCTGTATCAGTCCTTCAAGAGCATTCGCATATATGGTATCAGGAGTATCTAATATACCGCCTTTTCCATCGTCCATCCAAAGAGTAGGACATTGCGGAGATAATAAATATGCACCTCCAAATATTTTCTGAATATCAGGTTCTATAAGATTTACAACCTTATTACCAATTGCAGAAATTATAGTATCTTCTCCACCTTCACCGCCTCCATGAAGCCATATTATCAGCGGATATTTTTTATCAGATGCATTTTTTTCCGGTCTGTAATAAACATATCTAAGTGGAATATCCTCGTTGTCATACAATCCTTCTTCTAATAATTCTCCAAGTAGTATCCTGTTTCCATCATTCTGGTCGTATATTCCTTTTTTCACAAATCCGTTTTTGCAAACAATATCTTCAAGCTGCTCTACCTTAATATTCACATCTATGAAGGTATTAAATCTTCCATTAAAATTGATAATAGAATTAAGACTGTTTCTCGGATCAGTTTCTATTTCGAGCATTATCCATTTACCATTTTCAGCTTCATTTCCCATTTCATCAGCTTTAACGGCATTAAGAACTTTAACCTCTCCTTCCATTGGAATCTCCGGTCTTGTTCCAAAAAGTGCCGGCCATGGATAATCCTTGGAAATCTTTTTCCTTACTATATAAACCCTGAAGTTTTCTTTATCAGGCATAGCATTTTCAAAATCAGCTTCCCCATCGGGTTTAAGCAAAACCTTGGTAATATATGGACCAAAGTCTGTAACCTCAGTTATAGTTTTGTATATCCTTCCCATTTTAACCTCCAAGCTATTATTGGTTGACTGAGCCAACTGCTTTAAGCCATCCTTCATATTTATCTTTTGCAGTAGTATCATCCATAGCAGGAGAATAAACTTTTCTCTTCATTTTCTCAAAAATGCTTTCATCCCATAAACATGCAGAAAGTCCTGCCATATAAGCCACGCCTATTCCTGACAATTCTTCCTGCGCAGGAACCATTACCCTGCACTTTGCTATATCACTTTGAAACTGCATAAGATACTCATTTCTGGTAGGGCCTCCGTCTACTCTCAGCTCTGACAATTTAATTCCCGAATCTTCGCTCATGGATTTTAGAATATCAGTTATCTGATAAGCTATGCATTCAAGAGATGCACGCACTATCTCAGCCCTTTTTGTTTTTCTATCCATACCAACAATTGCTGCCTTTGCATCCGGGTTCCAATATGGTGCCCCAAGGCCTGTAAATGCAGGAACTATGTACAGACTGTCATTTTTGCAGGCTTTATTTGCAAGCTCTTGAGTATCAGCAGGACTTTGTATCATTTCCATATCATTTTTCAGCCAGCTGATAACTGCACCTGTATAATTAAGATTTCCTTCCAAAACATATTGAACCTTACCATCTATTCCCCATGCAAGGGATGTAACCAGACCATTTTTACTAAGAACTTTCTTATCGCCGATATTCATCATTATAGAAGATCCCGTTCCATAAGTAGCCTTAGTCTGACCGTTCTCCCTGCAGTTTTGTCCATAAAGAGCCGCATGACTATCACCCATAACTCCATATATAGGAATTGGTTTGGAAAAAAATCCTTCCAGGTCTGTATATCCAAAGCATGAATTAGAGTCCTGCACTTCCGGCATATTTTTTGCATTTATGCCAAAAAGTTCGCATATAGTTTCATCCCATCTAAAATTGAAAATATCATATAGCTGAGTTCTGCTTGCATTAGAATAATCAGTTGCATATTTCTTACATCCAGTCAGCCTGTATATAAGATAGCTATCCACAGTTCCATGACATACATTCTCTTTTGCTTTTTCAAGATTTTCTGTATTTTCCAATAGCCATGCTATTTTTGCCGCAGGAAAATATGGTGATAATTTAAGACCTGTTGTTTTAAAGATATAGTCTTCTTTTTCTTTTATCTGAGGTCTTTCACAAATATCTTTTGCTCTTGCACACTGCCATACAATAGCATTATTAAGAGGATGTCCGGTTGCTCTGTCCCAAATAACACTGGTTTCTCTCTGATTACTTATCCCCAGAGCTATTATCTGCTCCGGACTAACATTAGCTTTAATCAAAACCTTCTTTATAACTTTAATGACATTTTCATAAATTTCATCAGGATTATGACTTACCCATCCCTTTTCATTTATTATCTGCTCATGTGCTTCATCAGCCCTGCACATAAGCGTTCCCTTTTTGTCAAACAGAAGTGCTTTAGTCCCCTGAGTGCTTTGATCAATGCTGACTAAGTAACGCTCCTCCATATACGCCCTCCTCTACAGTTCCTGCAATTCCTTCTGCATTCATACCGTAATAGTTAAATACATCTTTGGACTTACCCGTTATAACATGATCATCAGGAAGTGCCATTTGAACTACTTTACAAGGTCTATTTGCTGAAATTACTGATGCAACCTCTGACCCAAGGCCACCAAAAGGAGCATGCTCCTCAACTGTCACAATTATTTCTGCGTCTTCTGCCTCTTTTATCAAGGTGTTCTTATCAAATGGTTTAAGGCAATACATATCAATAACAGTCACCCTATATCCTTTATTTTCGAGAATCTTAGCCGCATCAATAGAAGGCCTTACCATTTCTCCGCAAGATACAATTACTGCCTTTTTTTCATTAGATAATCCAAATCTGCTGACTGTTGCCTTATCCATTTCAAAAGGAACATTGTCTTCTGAATAAATATCCTCTACAGGATTTCTTCCAACTCTTACATAAGCTGGCTTTTCATCCTGTAATAAGTTTTCTATTAATTTTTTTGTCTGAAATCTGTCACTTGGAAGATATACTCTCATATTAGGAATTGCTGACATAGCTGCTATATCCTGAGCACTATGATGACTCATTCCAAGTTCTCCATAGCTTATTCCACCACTTATGCCTATAAGTTTTACATTAGTATTTGAATAGGCAACATCAACCTTTGCCTGTTCATATGAACGTGTAGAAATAAAACATGCTGGTGAAAAGCAATAAGGCTTTTTGCCCACATGAGCCATTCCTGCTGCTATACTTACAAGATTCTGCTCTGCGATTCCAACTTCTACAGCCTGCTCTGGATATTGTTCAAAAAAAGGTGTCATAGAGGCTGATCCTCTGGAATCTGAGCAAAGTGCAATAATATCTTTATCTTCTTTTGCATTTTCAAGCAAAACATCACATATTGCTTTTCTGTTAGGTATTTTATTCATTTATAACAGCCTCCTCCCTGTGATTAATAGTATCTAATATCTCATTGTATTCTTCCTCATCAGGTACGTGGTGATGCCAGCTTGCCTTATTTTCCATTACATCTCCACCACCATAGCCCTTTATAGTATTTGCTATTATTAAAGTTGGCTTATCTGTAACCTTCTTTGCTGCATCAAAGGCATCTGCCATTTCTTCTATGCTGTTTCCATTAGCTTCTATTACATTCCATCCAAAGCTTTCTGCCTGCTCATGAAGGTTTTGATGTGTCATTACATTTTCTGTTGTTCCTGATATCTGCAAATGATTTCTGTCAACTACAGCACACAGATTGCCAAGTTTATAATGTCCTGCCGCCATCAGACCTTCCCAAACAGACCCCTCTGCAAGCTCTCCATCGCCCATTACTGTATATACTCTGCTTGGTCTGTTATCCATTCGACATGCAAGAGCCATTCCTACACTAACAGGAAGTCCATGTCCAAGAGATCCTGAATTCATTTCAATACCATCTATCTCATTGTTAGGATGACCTATAAATTTAGAACCAAACTGGGAAAACGTATTTATCAATTCTTCAGTATCAAAGAAACCTCTGTCTGCAAGCACTGCATAATAACTTTCAACAGAGTGTCCCTTACTCATAATGAAATAATCTCTGTTTGGATCATCTTTATTTTCCGGAGATATATTAAGAACATCGTTATATAGAACCACGAGTGTTTCCATTACAGAGAAATCTCCACCTATGTGACCTCCTCCGGACTTCTTTATCATTTCAAGTACTACTTTTCTCAAGTCATATGCTTTTTTTGTAAGTTCTTTCGCCCTTTGATTATCCATAACGTCCCCCTTATATACAATGAATCTTATCTATTATTTCCTGTTCAACATCATCATATAAATCAGGCTTTATTCCTATGTATTTACAAGCTTCATACAGAACCGGCACTACATCCTGATGAATTCCTACGCAATGATGTATATATGGACCTTCTACAATCTTTGCCTCAAGTCTTGGCCAGTTTTCTACTTCTACCCAAAGATAGGTTCCCTTTGTATAAGGGCCATCTATTCCTTTCGCATTACCAAGAAGAAGAGAATACTCTCCATCATCTCCATCAAATCTGGCAAGAGTCAGATCTCCATGCTTAGCTTCTGCCTCAACAGCACCTGGATGGTCAAATGCCAGAGGATATCCTATTGTCGGCTTACAGCTTGCACAGGAAATTGGCCATGGTCCGCAGTGCTGCAGCAGCTCTCCGTTATCATTGTCCGGATGTCTTACTGTCCAGTCTGCAAAGAATGTTCTACTCTCATCCATTCCTGCTGCCTCAACCATAAGCGCAGTAATTGCACCATGTATATCCGTCTCACATACGACCGGAAATCCCTCTTCATTTAAAAGAGAATTAGCTGCGCATGGCATAATTCCTATCTCTGACTGAAGTGCATTCCAACACTGTATTGCAGCTGCAGTACATCCATATTTATCTGCCAGATTTCGCATAGATACTTTAAGTGCTGCTACATTTTCCAGCTGTTCATCTTTTATCTGAATATTGAAATTCTCTTTACAATATTTAACTGTCTCAGCTACCTTTGTTCCTTCTTTTTTGGCATTTCTGATTTCCTCTGTTAATTCAGGAAGAGGAATAGGTGCAAGCTGAATGTTGAATTTTTCAAGAAGTTCTCCTTCATTGCACATAGTTGACCAGAAATCATATGGACGTGGTCCTATCTGAAGTATTCTTATTCTTCTAAATGTCTTTACAACATTGCAGATTCTTACAAACTGTTTAATACCCTTTTCAAAGGCTTCATCTTCGATATTGCAATTTGTAAGATATGTAAATGGAACTTTGAATCTTCTTAATACTTTTCCAGTTGCAAATATTCCACACTGGCTGTCTCTTAATCTGATTCCATTCTCATCTGGTCGCTCATCACGTGGTCCCCATATAAGAACCGGTAAATTCATGCTCTTTGCAAGTCTGGCAACCTCATACTCTGTTCCGAAATTACCATGTGGAAAAAAGAGTCCATCAACTTTTTCTTTTCTAAATTTTTCTTCTATCTTTAGTCTGTCCTCCTCATCATGTAAGAGACCATCCTCTGATATATCATCAATATCAACAAATTCTATTCCAAGTTTTTTTAATCTCTCTCTTGTATAATTAGCGTACTCAACTGCTGCCGGTGCACTGAAAATACTACGTCTTGTTGGTGCAAATCCTAATTTAATAATAGCCATATCCATCCTCCTTATCGGTACCAGTTACCTGAATCTATGATGTAAATATAGCTTCACTAGAACTTTATTCCAATAATTAATAAAGTAATATTTACTTTATTAATACTTTATTTTATACTTGATTTATAAACTTTAAGGAGAAAATCATGTCGATTACTGCAAAAGAATTAGCAAAGAAACTTGGATTAAGTGCAACTGCTGTTTCCATGGCTCTCAACAATAAGCCCGGAGTTAGTACAGATACGCGTCAGCTTGTCATAAAAGCTGCTGAAGAAGCCGGATACGATTTTTCCAGAATACGAAATTCAAATGGCATATCAGGAAGTATATATGTCATATTCTATAAAACGCACAACGCAATCCTATCCTATACCCCGATATTTGATGAACTCTATCAGGGTGTAAAAGAGGAATGTAAAAAAAACAATATAGGCACAAGGCTCATACAATTCTATGAAAAAACAGATAGTCTGGAGCTATGCTTTTCGGAGCTGAGAGGCGGTGACTGTATAGGAATAATCCTTGTGGGAACCGAGATTACAAAAGAAGTCTGCGAGAAGTTCCTGGAATTAAATATTCCACTTACACTTCTTGATACATATTTTGACTCACTGGACTGTAATAGTGTACTTATCAACAATTCTCAGGGAGCCTATCTTGCAACAGAGTATCTTATAAGTATTACCGGAACTCAGCCAGGATATCTTCAGTCAAGTTATCCAATATACAACTTTGCAGCAAGACAGGAGGGTTATTTCAAAGCCATTAAAGAAAATGGCATGTCCAAATCAAGATCCATAATACACAGACTTGCTCCGTCAATTGAAGATGCCATGGGCGACATGCTTGAAATATTAGAAGATGGTACAGAACTTGCAAGATGCTACTTTGCAGACAATGACATCATTGCAATAGGTGCCATGAAGGCACTTAAACTCAGAGGATATAAGATTCCCGAAGATATCGCAATAATAGGTTTTGATAATATATCCGAGGGACGCGTGGTAGAACCAAGTCTTACCACAATGGATGTTCCTCGTCTGTTTATAGGACAGACTGCTGCAAAGCAGCTTATAGAACAGTTAAAAACAAGAATATATCATTCATATAAAATTGAAGTCAGTACAAAAATGATAAAAAGACTTTCGCACTGCTTATAATAATAAGTTAATGTGCCTTAAAATAATTGCCTACTGATCAATCGTAAATTTAAAACTTTTATAAATTTTCATAAACAAATCTAAAAACCACCTAATATTATTCGGATTATTGTATCATATTAATTGTAGCGAAAATGCAGTTCATTCGGAGGTATTAGATGGGCAAAAAGGTCAACAGTAAAGTTTCAGATAGCAGATTTAATATTAGCTTCAAAGACAGTATCAAAACAAAACTAATTCTCATTATGGTAGCA
>JAILEJ010000389.1 GCA_024688095.1 Butyrivibrio sp. | reverse complement strand
ATTAACAGATTAAACAAGCTCAAGAACAACCATCATTGCTGCGTCACCCTTACGCTGACCAATCTTAACGATTCGAGTGTAACCACCCTTACGATCAGCATACTTTGGGCCATACTCATCAAAGAGCTTAGCAACAAGATCAACTTCCTTTGTGTTCTTCTTTCTTCCAGCACCTTCCTTAGGTACTTCTGTTACAGGATAAAGAGTTCTAAGAAGCTGTCTTCTAGCATGCATACGAGAAGGCATATCCTTTTTGATCTCTTTCTCAACTGTTGTAAACTTAGTAACCTTCTTACCATCTACAACTTCTTTTACTCTCTTGCCATCTTTATCTTTTTCAGGAACCTTTGCGCTAACTTTGATTGTTTCATAGTTATCCTTTTCCTTAGCTGCAAGAGCGATCATTGGCTCAACAATCTTCTGAACTTCTTTAGCTCTAGCTTCTGTTGTAACGATCTTTCCATTGTAAAGAAGCATTGTAGCCTGGTTACGAAGAAGTGCTCTTCTTGGTTTTGTAGCTTTTCCGAGTTTTCTGTAAAATGCCATTTTAATTTTTCCTTTCTCACTGCAGAGTTCTCTCTGCTATGGTACATAATGAAACGCTCATTGGACTTATTTTCACTATGCGATTATTTATACCTATGAGAATCCGTTTCCGCACTCATTGGATTTACCGTCCACGAATTAATCATCTAATTTAGTTCTGCTCTTCGCCTGCTCTAAGCTGAAGTCCAAGTTCATCAAGCTTTGCTAATACTTCTTCGAGTGATTTACGTCCGAGATTACGAACTTTCATCATATCATCTGGAGTCTTATTTGTAAGCTCCTGTACAGTATTAATTCCAGCTCTCTTAAGACAGTTAAATGAACGAACTGAAAGCTCAAGTTCATCAATACTCATCTCAAGAACTTTTTCCTTTTCATCATCAGCTTTATCAACAATAACTTCTGCTGATTTTGCTGCTTCTGAAAGATCAATGAACAGACTAAGGTGCTCACTAAGTACCTTTGCGGCTAAACTAACAGCCTCATCTGGTCCAAGAGTACCATTTGTGTGAACATCAAGTGTCAGTTTATCAAAGTCTGTAACCTGTCCAACACGAGTGTTTTCAACAGTTACATTTACTCTTTCAACTGGTGTGTAAATTGAATCAACAGCAATTACACCAATTGGAAGATCCTCTGATTTATTCTTATCAGAAGAAACATATCCTCTGCCTTTAGTAATTGTAAGCTCCATGTAAAGCTTAGCATCACTTCCTGACAAAGTTGCAATAACCTGATCTGGATTCATGATTTCAATATCCTGATCCACCTGAATATCAGAAGCTCTAACAACGCCTTCACCATTAAACTCAATATAAGCAGTCTTTGGCTCATTTGTGTCTGAGTTATTTCTAATAGACAGACTCTTAATATTCATAATGATTTCAGTAACATCTTCCTTTACTCCAGGAATAGAACTGAATTCATGTAGTACACCTTCGATTTTGACCTGACTAACTGCTGCACCAGGTAAAGAAGATAGCATTATTCTTCTAAGGGAATTACCAAGAGTAATACCATAGCCTCTTTCCAAAGGCTCTACAACGAACTTACCATACTTCTTGTCATCTGAGATTTCAGCAACTTCAATATTTGGTCTCTCAAAATCAAACACTGATATACCCTCCTATATACTTTGTCAAATTGAATATCTTACTACAACTGCAAACATCCGAAAGCCAGAAGAACAAGCCCCTGACTTTCAGACTCATTACATTATTATTTAGAATACAACTCGACGATAAGCATTTCGTCAACAGGAACATCAATCATTTCTCTTGAAGGAATCTGCTTAACCTGACCCTTGAAATTATCCTTATCGCATTCAAGCCATTCAGGAACAAGTCTTCCGTGTGTTGTTTCAGCAACATCCTTAAATCTCTGGATGTTCTTTGAAGCTTCTTTAACTTCAATAACATCACCAGCTTTGATAAGATATGAAGGTACATTAATAACCTTACCATTTACTGTGATGAATTTGTGAAGAACGATCTGTCTTGCTTCTCTTCTTGTTCTTGCAAAACCAAGTCTGAAGATAACATTGTCAAGTCTTCTCTCAAGAAGAACCATGAGGTTTGCACCAGTCATTCCCTTCTGTCTATCAGCCTTATCATAATAATTTCTGAAAGGCTTCTCAAGTACACCATAGATGAACTTAGCTTTCTGTTTCTCGCGAAGCTGAAGGCCATATTCGCTCATCTTCTTTCCTGCTCTTGAAGAAGTTCTGTTTGACTTCTTGTCATAACCAAGAAAAGTTGGATCTAAATCAAGTGATCTGCATCTCTTTAATACTGGAGTTCTGTTTACTGCCATTATAGGCTCCTTTCTTTTTCAGTGAGTAACACTGATGTTGTTTACAATTGCTACGGAGCAACCTTCTTCCAACTACTCATTTTGTTTACAGTTCTATATAATCCACTAGGACCATATGTTTAATCGTATATATTAAGATTATACTCTACGACGCTTTGGTGGGCGGCATCCGTTGTGAGGAACTGGAGTTACATCCGTAATGCTTGTTACAGTAAGTCCGCAAGCAGCAAGAGCTCTGATAGCAGCTTCTCTTCCTGAACCTGGTCCCTTTACGAATACATCAACAGTCTTAAGGCCATGAATAAGAGCAGCCTTTGTAGCTGTTTCTGCAGCCATCTGTGCAGCATATGGAGTAGATTTCCTTGAACCCTTAAAACCGAGACCACCAGCACTTGCCCAACTAAGAGCGTTACCTGCAGCATCTGTCAATGTTACGATTGTATTATTGAAAGATGACTGAATATGTGCCTGTCCGTGTTCAACGTTTTTCTTGACACGTTTCTTACCTGCTGTTTTCTTAGCAGCTGTTTTCTGATTTGCCATTTTAAACTAACCTACTTTCTTCCTATGTTTTTTCAAATTTAAAAAGTTACTTATTACTTAAAAGACTATACTGATTTATTATTTCTTCTTACCAGCAACAGTTCTCTTAGGTCCTTTTCTTGTTCTAGCGTTTGTCTTTGATTTCTGACCACGAACTGGAAGTCCTCTTCTATGACGGATTCCTCTGTAGCATCCGATCTCTTCAAGACGCTTAATATTCATAGCGATATCTCTTCTAAGATCACCTTCTACTTCATAGTCACTACCAATTATTTCTGCGATTCTCTTAACTTCATCATCAGTAAGATCACGAACACGTGTATCTGGATTTACTTTTGCTGCCTCAAGAATCTTGTTAGAACTTGTTCTGCCAATTCCAAAGATATAAGTAAGACCAATTTCTACTCTCTTATCTCTTGGAAGGTCGACACCTGCAATACGAGCCATTTTAATATTTCCTCCGTAAAATAAAATGTTGTGTATGATTTTTCATACAGTTACTAATTGATTGGGGCTAATACTGTGCCCAACCGGACAGTTTAATCCGATCTTTCCAATACTCATTGGTATCAAAAAGTAATATGCGTAGGCTCTACGATATTATATATCGAATAGGTTTTCACCTAAAACGACTCGAATTATCCCTGTCTCTGTTTGTGTTTAGGGTTCTCACAAATAACTCTGATAACACCCTTTCTCTTGATAACCTTGCACTTCTCGCACATAGGTTTAACAGAAGACCTAACTTTCATCGTGCCTCTCCTTTCCTGTGAAAAACACAGCGTCTATCGTTTCTTTGCAAAAGGGCATAAAATACCCTTTGTCAAAAAAGACCATTTAATAATATATCATATATAAAACTAATTTGCAAGTAATTATTTATCTCTCCAAATAATTCTTCCTTTTGTAAGATCATAAGGTGAAAGTTCAAGTGTTACTTTATCACCTGGAAGAATTCTGATAAAGTTCTGTCTTAATTTACCGCTGATATGAGCAAGTACAATATGACCATTTTCAAGTTCAACCTTAAACATTGTATTAGGAAGTTTCTCAACTACCTTTCCTTCAATTTCAATTACATCATCTTTTGACATGAAATTTTTCCTCCGATTAATCTGCTATTGTTAATATTTCTGGTTCTCCATCTGTTATAGCTATAGTATTTTCATAATGAGCTGCAAGCGAACCATCTATTGTTACTACTGTCCATTCATCATCGAGCCATGCTACTTTCCTGGATCCCATTGTGATCATAGGCTCAACACATATTGTCATTCCCTTTTCAAGCTTTATTCCTCTTCTAAGCTGTTTAAAGTTTGGAACCATTGGCTCCTCATGCAAATGTGTTCCTATTCCGTGACCTGTAAGTTCCCTTACAATCCCATATCCATGAGGTGTAACATAATTATCGATTGCCTTAGATATTTCATGAAGTCTGTTCCCAGCCTTAGCCATTTTTATGCCTTCAAAAAAGCTTTGTTTTGTAACATCAATTAATTTCTGAGCTTCATCAGAAATTTTACCTACGCCCCATGTTCTTGCGGCATCGGAATGATACCCCTTATATATAAGTCCTGTATCAAAGGTTACAATATCACCTTCCCGAAGGATTCTGTCAGCTCTTGGAATCCCATGTACTACTTCATCATTTACAGATATACATATAGCTGCTGGAAATCCTTCATAATTCTTACAGTTTGGAATTCCGCCTAATGCACGAATTGCCTTTTCACCTATTGTATCCAGCTCAAGTGTAGATATTCCAGGTCGTATAGCAGCATGCAGTTCATCATGAACTTTACTAAGAAGATGACCAGATTGTCTCATCAGATCAATTTCATTATCAGTTTTAATTGTAACTGGCATAATCGCACCTGCTTAAGCATTAAGGATATCTACGATGTTGTTAAATACATCCTTCATATCCTGTGTTCCATCAACTGTTTTTAAAATTCCTGCTTTAGTATAATATTCAATCAAAGGCTGAGTCTGATCATGATAAACCTTTAATCTGTTATTAACTGTTTCTGGCTTATCATCATCTCTAAGTACAAGCTCACTGCCGCACTTATCACAAATTCCTTCAGTCTTAGGTGGAATATGTTCAATATGATAAGTAGCACCACATTTAAGACATGCTCTTCTTCCTGACATTCTCTTTACGATATTTTCATCTGGAACATCTACATCGATAGCATAATCAACATGATCACCAAGTTTATTAAGCTCATTTGTAAGAACATCTGCCTGAGGTATTGTTCTTGGGAATCCATCTAAAACATATCCATCCTTACAGTCATCCTTTGCAACTCTGTCCAAAAGAAGCTGAACTGTAAGTTCATCAGGAACTAGCTGTCCCTTATCCATATATTCTTTAGCTTTTTTTCCAAGCTCTGTTCCGTTCTTAATATTAGCTCTGAAGATATCACCTGTAGAAATGTGTGGAATATTGTACTTTTCAGCGATCATCTGAGCCTGTGTGCCTTTTCCGGCACCTGGAGCACCTAACATAATAATTTTCATATTTAGTTTTTCCTTTCACTAAGACTATAGCTAAATTATTTATATTAATACGCAAATAAGAGGCTGGGAGTATGAGTACAACCCATATTCCCAAAACCTCTTTTATTTTTAGTCTTCTAAAAAGCCTTTATAATTTCTAACAAGCATCTGTGATTCTATCTGTTTAACTGTTTCAAGAATAACACTTACAACGATGATAAGTGATGTTCCTCCAAATGAAACATTAGCACCAAATACACCATTAAAGAATATTGGAAGTACGCCTATAATTGTAAGGCCTACAGCGCCAATGAAAATGATGTAATTAAGAATGTTTGTCAAGTAATCACTTGTAGGCTTTCCAGGTCTGATTCCAGGAATGAATCCACCCTGCTTCTTCATATTCTCAGCAATCTCAAGTGGATTAAATGTAATACTAGTATAGAAATATGCAAAGAATATAAGTAATAATACATATACTACAAGACCAAGAGTATACTTAAGTTCTGCCGGATCACACCAATTTCCTTCATTAAGATATTTAAGGATCTCACTCCATGCACCTGTTCCATTATAACCAACCAACTGGCTGATGATAATTGGGAACTGGAATAAAGACATGGCAAAGATAATTGGCATAACACCTGCTGTATTAACCTTAAGAGGAATTTCTGAACGATTACCGCCCATCATTCTTCTACCCTGAATCTTCTTAGCATACTGTACTGGAATCCTACGTTCTGCTCCATTCAGTAATACTACAAGTACAACCATTGCTACCATAATTGCAAAAATAATTATAGCTGAAACAATTCCTCTTGCAGTGTTCTGTGTAAATACAAACTGTTCGAATAATGTACTTATATCTGATGGCATTCTTGAAATGATGTTAATTGTAAGTACGATAGAAATACCGTTTCCAACACCTTTATCAGTAATTCTTTCTCCAATCCACATCAAGAATGCACTACCTGCTGTTAATGCAGCAACAATTTCAATAACATAAATTGGTTTTGTTTCAACAAGAAATCCTTGTCTGTAAAAACCAATTGACATTGCGATAGATTCAATAAGTGCAAGGGCAACAGTTATATATCTTGTTAAAGCTGCCAGCTTCTTTCTTCCATCTTCACCATCTCTCTGCCATTCCTCAAATTTAGGAATTGCAATTGTAAGAAGCTGAATAATAATGGAAGATGTAATATATGGTGTGATATTGAGTGCCAAGATTGACATATTCTCAAATGAACCACCTGTAAAACGATCCATAAATCCGAAAGCACCATTTTCAGATAACTGTGAAAACCATTCCTGGAAAACAGAAACCTTTATTCCTGGTACCGGAATTGCTGAACCAAGTCTTATTACGACAAGCATAGCCAGTGTAAATAATAACTTTACTCGTATATCTTTAATTTTGAATGCATTCTTTATGGTTGTGAACATATTAGATCACCTCTGCTGTTCCGCCAAGTGCCTCAATCTTTTCTTTAGCAGATGCACTATATGCATTTACTTTAACGTTAAGTTTCTTTGTAAGTTCACCGTTACCAAGAATCTTAACTCCATCATACTCATGTCTGATAAGACCGATTTCCTTCATAGCTGCAATATCAACTGTAGCTCCATCATCGAATCTCTCAAGTTCACTTACATTAAGAGCAACGATTTTCTTAGAATTGATATCCTTAAAGCCTCTCTTAGGAAGTCTTCTGAATAATGGCATCTGACCACCTTCAAAACCAGGTCTTGGTGCACCTGAACGAGCCTTCTGACCCTTGTGTCCTTTACCTGCAGTCTTACCATTTCCTGAAGCATGACCACGTCCTCTTCTAAAATTATCGCTCTGTACTGAACCTTCTGCAGGTCTGAGGTTTGATAATTCCATTATAGTTCCTCCTTGTATTATGTCGGGGCTTAATATGAAATTAAGCCCCTCGCTTTCACTAAATTATTATATTAAATTTCTTCTACCTTAACAAGGTGTCTGATCTGCTGAATCTGTCCTCTTGTTGCAGAGTTATCAGGTAATTCAACAACACTGTTAAGCTTCTTAAATCCCATTGACTTTACTGTAGCAACCTGCTTTGGAATAGCACCAATAGTAGATTTAACCAATGTGATTCTTAATTTCTTCTCTGCTGCCATTGATTTTCTCCTTCTATCTTACTGTAGTATAAGCTCAAGCCTGAACTTCTTCTACAGACTTACCACGCTTCTTTGCTACTTCTTCTGGTGTCTTTAACTGTGAAAGTCCGTTGATTGTAGCATAACATACATTCTGCTTGTTGTTAGATCCAAGTGATTTTGTACGAATGTTCTTAATTCCTGCAAGTTCACAAACTGAACGAGCTGGACCACCAGCGATGATACCTGTACCATCTGGAGACTTCTTAAGTAATACTTCAGATGAACCGAACTTACCTACGAAATCATGTGTAATACTGTTGTTCTCGTCAAGAGGTACAACAATAAGATTCTTGGTAGCATCTTCTTTACCCTTACGAATAGCATCAGGGATTTCTGTTGCTTTTCCTAAACCAACTCCAACGTGTCCATTACCATCACCAACAACAACAAGAGCTGTGAACTTCATGTTGTGTCCACCTTTAACAACCTTTGTAACACGTTTGATAGTTACTACTTTATCAGTTAATTCGAGCTGACTAGCATCAACGATTGTACGCTTCATTATAAAATGTTCTCCCTTCCTTAGAATTCCAAGCCAGCTTCTCTAGCAGCTTCGGCTAATGCTTCAACCTTACCCTGGTAGATGTATCCTGCTCTATCGAAAACAACTGTCTTAATACCTTTTTCAATTGCTCTCTTAGCAACTACATCACCAATGTACTTTGCAGCATCTACGTTATCTGTTACTTTAAGCTCAGCTTTGATATCTTTCTCAAGAGTTGAAGCAGAAACAAGTGTATGTCCGGCAACATCGTCGATAACTTGAGCATAGATATGATTATTACTTCTGAAAACTGCAAGTCTTGGACGCTCTGCTGTGCCACTAAAACGCTTACGAATTTTCAAGTGCTTTTTTTCTCGAATTTCCTGTCTGCATTCCTTTTTAATCATTTTTAACACTCTCCTTATCTATTACTTCTTACCGGTCTTACCAACTTTACGTCTGATAACCTCATCAGCATACTTGATACCCTTGCCCTTATATGGCTCTGGAGCTCTCTTTTCTCTGATGATTGCAGCGAACTGGCCAACCTTTTCTTTATCTATACCTTTTACAATGATATTCTGACCATCTACAACTGTCTCGATTCCTTCTGGATCATCAAGCTCTACTGGATGAGAATATCCTAAGGTTAAAGCGAGTGTCTTGCCCTTCTTGGCAGCTCTATAACCTACGCCGTTAACTTCCAGCTTCTTTTCGAATCCATCTGTTACACCAACTACCATATTATGAAGAAGACTTCTTGATAATCCGTGTAAAGCTTTACTCTTCTTTAAATCGTTAGGTCTCTTAACTTCAATCTGTCCATCTTTCTGCTCGAAAGTGATCTCAGCTGGGAATACTCTCTCAAGAGTTCCTTTAGGACCTTTTACAGTCACCTTATTATTTTCTGCAACTTCTACTGTTACTCCAGCAGGAACTGCGATTGGCATTTTTCCGATTCGTGACATGCCCGTACCTCCAATTTACCAAATGAATGCAAGAACTTCTCCACCTACCTGAAGTTCTCTTGCTTTTTTATCAGTTACTACGCCCTGGTTTGTTGAAATAATAGCAATACCAAGTCCGCCTAAAACTCTAGGAAGCTCATCTCTGCCTGCGTACACACGAAGACCAGGTTTTGAGATTCTCTTAAGGCCTGTTATAACCTTATCATTTCTATCAACACCATACTTTAATGTAATATGAAGAGTCTTGAAAGCACCATCTTCAACTACATCAAGTTTCTTGATATATCCTTCTTCAAGAAGAATGTTTGCGATTGCGAGTTTCATCTTTGATGATGGAACATCAACTGTGTCATGCTTTGCAGTATTAGCATTACGAATTCTTGTAAGCATATCTGCAATAGGATCATTCATTGCCATTTTATAATTGCCTCCTTAATTATTCTTGCTTCGCCTTACTGCTGCCTGTAATTGCGCAGAGACACGAAGCCGCAATGTTTTGTTTATATATTTGCAATCCCCATCCCGGATTGCAATTTTTATGAAAGTAAACTGATATAATTACCAGCTTGCTTTTCTAACACCAGGAATTTCGCCCTTATAAGCAAGTTCACGGAAACAAATTCTGCAAATTCCATATTTCTTAAGAACTGAATGAGGACGTCCGCAGATTCTGCAACGTGTATAAGCTCTTGTAGAGAACTTTGGTTTCATCTGCTGTTTTCTCTTCATGGATAATTTAGCCATGTTTATTTTCCTCCTATAATCACTTAGCGAAAGGCATGTTAAATAATCTTAACAGTTCACGAGCTTCTTCATCAGTCTTAGCTGTTGTTGTAAAGATGATATCCATACCTCTTGTCTTATCAACCTTATCATATTCGATTTCAGGGAAAATAAGCTGCTCTTTAAGTCCAAGTGCATAGTTTCCTCTTCCATCAAATGCGTTAGGATTGATTCCTCTGAAGTCACGTACACGAGGAAGTGCAAGGTTTACAAGACGATCAAGAAACTCATACATCTTCTCTCCACGAAGTGTAACTTTACATCCGATTGGCATACCCTCTCTGATCTTAAAGTTAGCAACTGACTTCTTTGCTTTTGTATATACAGGCTTCTGGCCAGAGATGATCTGCATATCGTTTGCAGCGTTCTCAAGAACTTTAACGTTCTCCTTTGCTTCACCAACAGCCATGTTGATAACAATCTTTTCAATCTTTGGAACTTCCATGACGTTCTTATATCCGAACTTCTTTGTCATAGCGTCCATAATTTCGTTCTTATATAATTCCTTATATCTACTCAACGTTTAGATCCTCCTTCCTTTATTAGTCAATAACTTCACCAGTTGATTTAGCAACACGTACTTTCTTTCCGTCTTCTACTTTAAAACCAACTCTTGTAGCTTTACCCTTATGAAGATACATAACGTTTGAGATATCCATAGCAGCTTCCTGCTGAACAATACCACCATTTGGGTTCTTTGCTGAAGGTTTCTCATGCTTTGTAACCATGTTAGCGCCTTCAACAACAACTTTTCCGTTCTTTACGTCTACGGAAATTACTTTGCCTTCTTTATCTTTGCTCTTACCAGCGATAACTTTTACAGTATCACCCTTTTTAATCTTACTTGTTGACATCTAAGGCGCCTCCTTATAATACTTCCGGTGCGAGAGAAAGAATCTTCATATACTTCTTCTCACGAAGTTCTCTTGCAACTGGTCCAAAAATACGAGTTCCTTTTGGATTTCCATCTTCATTGATTACAACTGCAGCGTTTTCATCAAATCTGATATATGAACCGTCT
>JAILEJ010000384.1 GCA_024688095.1 Butyrivibrio sp. | reverse complement strand
GTCAAAAGTTATGGATATGATAAGATATTTATAAAGGATGGAAAGCAGGTTATTCAGACTTGCATTTCTCAGACTGATGTAGATTATACATATTGGAAGAGCCTATCAAAAGAAGAGTATTCTTTAGTAAAAGATAGACTTATAAAGGCTGTAGAAGAACGTATAATCAATGTTTTTCCGCAGCTTAAGGGTGATATGGAATTTCTTGATGCCTGGACGCCTCTTACATATGAAAGGTATTGCAATGCTTATCATGGTAGTTATATGAGTTTTGTAACAACTCCATCAGGTAAGCAGATTAAGATGAAGGGAAAAATTAAAGGAATAAATAATCTTTATGTTGCTGGTCAGTGGACCAGTTCTCCAGGTGGACTTCCTGTTGCAGTTACAAGTGGTAAATTTGCTATACAAAGAATTTTAAGGGCAGAAAAAAAGAGTATTGATATTGAGGGTAATAAATGACACGTAAAGAGCAAAAAGAAGAAAAAAAGCGAACGATACTTATGACAGCGCTTCGTTTATTTGTTGAAAGAGGCTTTCATGAAACAAAAATTAGTGATATTGCTGCTGCGGTTCCAATGAGTGTTGGACTTCTTTTTCATTATTTTGAGTCCAAGGAAGTCTTGCTTAAGGAACTTGTCACAATGGGGGTACAATATACCAGTTCTGTATCAAAGGTCCCGGCCAAAGATCCGGAAGCTTTTTTTAAAATGTTTTTGAATCAGTTGTTTGAATTTATAAATACCCAGCCATGGGTTTTTAATATGTTTGTTCTGATGGGACAGGCAAGAAAAGCCGGAATGCCCGAAGATGTGCGTGAACTTGCTGAGAAAGTAAATACTTCAGAAGAGCTTTCAAAGATAATAATAAACGGGCAGAAATCAGGTGCTTTTAGAGAAGGAGATGCACTTCAGTTGTCAATAACATTTCTGGCTGCTGTTCAGGGAATAATAGAGGAGATGGCAGTTAATAAGGATTATAAGGCACCTGATCCGGACTGGATTATTGCAATACTTCTTAAGTAAAAAATACTACCTAAAAATCATAAATTTTTAGGTAGTATTTTTAAGACATATATTTAAGATAATATATCTTCACCATAGTGTTCATTAAGATAATTATGTTTTATTTTATCTACATGCTGTATCTCATAGAGATATTGTCTTCCGCGGTGTGCATTAACTTTTAGTAAGGTTACAAATTTCCATCTAAATCCACCTTTTTTGTCTCTTAAACGGAATGGTTCAGTCAAAAAATGTGTTTCTTGTTCTATATAGCGTTTTTCTAATGTATCAAGATCCATGAATTTGCGGTAACGTTCCCTGTCATCAATGAAAACTTCTGTTTCTGTAAATTCTTTAATTCCGGTAATCAGGCTTCCCTGACCATATATTTTCTCAAAGCTTGCGTTAGAATAGATCTGCATAGCGGAGTCGTTATCCGGATTTATTAGATTTACAAGTTCAAATTGCGAATAAAGGCAAACAAGTCCGTTTTCAAGCATAGAGTTACGTTTATATTCAAGTTCCGTATAAATGTTTCTAAGAGTAACTTTCAGAGCTGTTTTATCATTTATAGATGATATATAAGTGGCTTTTAAAAGTATTAGATAATCATTATCTATATAATCAATTTTTCGGCTGTCTTTTGTTCTAGAAGCCTGGGTAAACAGGTCGTCAATTATTTGATATAAAGGATGATTTGTACGCATTGGATTATTCACAATGTCTTTATTTACTTCAGGATGAATTTCCAGCAAAGCTTTATACATATGTTTATTTATTGATAAAGGTATCCATTGGTGGTTTGAGTATTCGACTATCATTTCTGGAAGACCGGATAATAAATCTATTCGGGCAATTTTATCCCAATATTTTTTCTCGTCATCTGTTTCATAATTATGATCATCATCATGTTCCAACCCTTTTAGAATTTCATTTGGCTGTGGACGACCATAAAACCAGCCCTGCATACGTTCGCATCCTATTTCTTTCAGAAACTGTGCCTGTCCTGAAGATTCTACACCTTCACATACTGTTCCTATCTCTAAACTTTTTGCCATTTTGATTATTGAACGTAAAATCAGTTCTGCTTTTTTATTGAAGTGACGTAAAAACATCATATCCAGTTTAATTACATCAAAACTGTGTGTCTGTAATGTATTAAATGTAGAAAAACCATGACCAAAATCGTCCATCCATACTTCAAATCCATCGCGATGAAACCATTGAATATGTTCTTCCAAAGCGCCTTCCTTTTCATATGAAGAACTTTCTGTAATTTCAATGTGGATCATGTTATGGGGAACGTTATATTTATCACAAATAGAATTAATTCTTTCGTGTATATCTTTGATTTTAAGATCAAGACGAGACAAATTAAAAGAAACAGGAACAAAATCAAATGATTTTTCATGCTGTTCCTTATAGTTTCTGCAAATAATCTCAAGGACAGCCAGATCTAAAAGATATATCCTGCCATTTTTTTCCAAAGGTGGAATAAAAATATCAGGTGTCAGAAAGCCGTAAGTAGGATCATTCCATCTGGCTAATGATTCAAAGGAACATAATTCTCCTGTAAGACTACGTACTATCGGCTGAAAATAGGCAATAATCCATCCCTGCTCTATTGCATCCACAAGATGTTTTTGTACATACTGATCTAAATCTGAAAGTTTACTCATAATTGTATTCCTTCATGTAAGATAACAGAGCATAGAGAATATGGATAATATTTCAGTATGAAAATCATTACCGATAGATTGCTCCATGCATTATTTTTTGTTAATTTATATTATATCATATAGTTAAAATATAAACTATAATAATAGTATTAAAAACAGCTAATTGTAGGAAATAATTACATATAAGTAATTGGTTCACATCAACTAAATAATATATTATTTTGATTGATATAGAGCTTATAAAATGATAAATTTAATTTAAAAAATATGAATTTATAACAATTTATAACAATTTATAAGGTGAGAATCAGATGGCAAAAAAGGTAACGGTTATAGGAGCAGCAATTGTAGATGTCCTTGCTGGACCAATTGGAGATATATTAGTTGAAAAAGGTTCCATGCCAATGGATACTATAAAAATGACGTATGGTGGTAATGGACATAATGAAGCTGTAACTCTTAGCAGACTTGGTGTGGAGACATCT
>JAILEJ010000379.1 GCA_024688095.1 Butyrivibrio sp. | reverse complement strand
TCGAAAAAGAATGACTGACCCGAATAACCTCTTTCAATACTTCCATCCATATTGTCCCAGTGATTGAGCATTCTTAATTTTGAACTTGGATTCTTTCTTATATTTAAGTCTTCTAAGTCTATGCCCCTGGCAATTAGTCTTAGAAGATGAAAAAGGCCATATAAAAGTCCCTTTTCATCTGATGCTTTAATATCTATTACGTTAGAGACCTGTATTTCAAACCCCTCAACTAAAACACCTTCGTTTTTTGAAAAAATAACGCCTTTTGTTTTATCATCTTTTTCATCTAAAAGCTTTATGTTATCTTCATTTATTCCTAAGAGCTCTGAAATACCTTTTTTGTATTCAGAAATAATAGAGCCTATAACAGGATTTCCCTTATTAAAATCTTTAATATAAAAATTCTCAAAGTCATAATCATATTTCTTTTCAACTTTTTTATATCTTAGCCACAACTGAGACCATTCTTTATTACCCATAATGCCTCCATAAAAACAAATACCTTTATGCGAATAATTATTTAATATTCACTTCGTTCTCAGATACATCAATGCCTGTAAGTTCTTTACTTCTCGTACATGGGCACTGACCTCCAACATATACTACAGCTTTTCCCTCATCTATTACGAAAATGCCATTTTCATCAAATAATCCAAACGCTTCCCTTCCAAGATGAACGGATATTGTTTTCTTTTCGCCGCTCTTAAGCTCAACTTTTTTGATTCCTTTGAGCTGAGCATTAGGAGTATTGTCCTTACATACCTTTACATATACCTGAACAGTTTCAACGCCATCAAAATCACCGACATTTGAAACAGTAACTTCTACATCAACTCCATCTTCTCCTATTTCAGAAGTGCTAAGCCTAACATCTGAATACTCATACTTTGTATATGAAAGGCCATATCCGAATGGATAAAGTGGATCATTTTTCATATATCTATATGTTCTTCCCTTCATTGAATAATCCGTAAATTCAGGAAGTTCTTCAGTTGTTCTGTAAAATGTTACAGGAAGCTTTCCTTCCGGATTTGCCTCACCAAATATAAGTCTCGCAAATGCATCTCCACCTTGTGCTCCAGGATACCAGCAGTGAATGATTGCATTTACATTTTCATCTGCATAATTAAGTCCCATTGCGCTTCCACAAAGTATTGCAAGAATTACAGGTTTGCCACTTTCAACAGCTGCTTTAAGAACTTCATTTTGAAGTCCAGGAAAATCAAGTGATACCTTATCACCACCAGCATACTGGTTACTAACATCACCCTCTTCTCCTTCAATATCAGCATCAAGACCAAGGCATACAACTACCACATCACTATATTCACAAACAGCCTTTACCTCTGACATTCTGTCATTTCCTTCACTAAGATTACTGATTCTGTCTTTAAAGAGATGACATCCTTCTGATTTCAAGACTCTGATATCATCGCCAACATAATCCTGTATACCTTCAACAATTGTCTTATATCTTGAAGCAGTTCCTTCATAATTACCCACAAGAGCTTCTCTGCTATCTGCATTTGGTCCAATAATTCCAATTGTTTTGATCTTTTTCTTATCAAGAGGAAGAATGTTATCAGCGTTCTTTAAAAGAACCATACATTTCTCTGATGCTTTAAGATTAAGAGCTCTCATCTCTTTACTATCTACTACATCAAAAGTGATTTTGTCATATGGATTCTCGCCCTTTTCATCAAATACTCCAAGCTTCATTCTTGCTGTAAATAGATGTAACAATGCTTCATCAAGCCTTTCCTCAGATACAAGGCCTTCCTCAACTGCCTGTTTCAAATAAAGGAATAGAGATCCACAGTTTATGTCACATCCATTATTCATAGCCATAACAGTTGATTCCAAAGGTGTATCTGTAACTTTATGTCCCTCATGAAAATCCTTTATCGCCCAGCAATCTGAAACGACATGGCCCTTAAATCCCCATTCTTTTCTAAGAATGTCCTGAAGCAGTGTCTTACTTCCGCAGCAAGGTTCTCCATTAGTTCTGTTATAAGCTCCCATTACAGCTTCAACATGTCCTTCCTGTACACAAGCCTTAAATGCAGGAAGGTATGTCTCATACATATCCTGCTTAGATGCAACTGCATCAAAGCTATGTCTGACGCTTTCCGGACCGCTATGTACTGCAAAATGCTTTGCACATGCTGCAACCTTCATATATTTATCATTATGTCCCTGAAGGCCTTTTACAAATCTGACTCCAAGTCTTGATGTAAGATAAGGATCTTCTCCAAATGTTTCCTGTCCTCTTCCCCATCTTGGATCTCTGAAAATATTTACATTTGGTGACCAGAATGTAAGCCCCTTATATATATCCTTATCTCCATATTTTTGCTGTTCATTGTACTTTGCTCTTGCTTCAGTTGAGATTGCATCTGCAATTTCTTCTATAAAATCCTCATCAAATGTTGCTGCAAGTCCAATTGACTGTGGAAAAACAGTTGCTACTCCAGCTCGTCCTACTCCATGAAGAGCCTCATTCCACCAGTCATAGGCTGGAATCCCAAGTCTTTCAACAGCTGCTGAATGGTTTACAGTTTGTGACACCTTTTCTTCCAGTGTCATATCAGCAATTAATTCTTTAGCTCTCTTTTCATAACTCTCAAGAAGCTCTTTATTTTCTACCAGTTCCATAATTTTCCTCCATATTCTTTAAACATTATCACGAACATATCTTTATTATGACCATGAATTGTCATCACATTTAACCTTATGAAATAATATTATGTCATTTATGCACAATAAACTTTTTATCTCTTGCCTTTTAGTTATCAATTTTTGCTATCTTATTCAAATTGGACAAAACTCGTTTTGACATAATCTGAAATAAATTTTAGAATAAACTTTGGATAAGATGGAGGAATTTAAATGATACCTGTTTTAGATGGTTCAAAGGAAACCGTTAACTTTGAGGAACTCCCTGGTGTAGTATTACACCACAATAAGCTGGTAGAGGATTATCCTTATCACTGGCATACAGCAGTAGAAATAATCAGACCTATAAAAAATTCATATAAAGCAATTATTGCTGATCAAACCTATAACCTTAAAGAGGATGATATTATGATCATCACCCCGGGTACACTGCATCAGCTTCAGGCACCGCCAACAGGGGAACGTAATATTATGTTATTTGACTGTAATCACATAAGCAGCCTTTCAGAAGTATCTACTCTGTTAAATGCAATTGTTTCAAGTGTAGTAATCACAAAGGAATCAAATCCCGAGTTACATGGTAGCCTGGTAAGAATACTTGATGAAATTGAATCAGAATATAGTAAAAGAGATCCATTTACAACCTCAAGTATATATTCTCTTATCATAAAATTCCTTGTAACACTTGGAAGAGCCAGTATTTTCACAGAGAACAAATTCCCTGAAACTTCAACTGTAAAGCGCAGAGAATATATAGAGAAATATATTAACATATGTAACTATATTTCAGAGCATTGCGTAGAAGATCTGAGCATAGATGATATTGCTAGTAAAGCAGGTTTTTCAAGATTTCATTTTTCAAGACTGTTTAAGGATTTCACTGGAATGGCATGTTATGATTATATTACACAGTGCAGAATTGCCAAAGCAGAATCCATGCTGATTCTTCCAGATATATCAATAACTGACGTTGCAATGCAATCAGGTTTCAACTCGCTTTCAACCTTTAACAGAATATTCAAATCTGTAAAGGGTTGTACTCCTAGCGAATACAAGAAGATGAACAGAGCAAATCACAATCTTCAAAAAGATTCTTAATAAATAGGGTTCAAGAAATTTATAAAGAAGCACAAAAACTTTAAACAAAGTAGGGAGCATTCACTCAAAATGAATGCTCCCTTTTTATAGATTACTTATTATGAAATTTAAAGTCTTTAAAGTCAAAGTTACTTCCAGGAAGGAACACAAATGTAACAGTTCCATTACCTGATAGCTTTTCAATTTCATATGTATTATTTACATATACCTCTGATTCAGCAATTTCAATAATTCTTCTTGTAGTATTCCCATCCTTTTCAAAGAGTATATGCATTGTATTTACTCCACCATTTGCTCTTCCGTTTATAGAAATTTTGCAGGCTCCATCATCTCCAAAATCCATATCCTTAAATACAAGAGATACATTATTTCCAATTCCGGTTACTGCATCATCAGCCTTTGTAAATGTATCACCATATACCTCATCTGAATCCACAGCTCTGAGCGTGTCAAATGCTCTTATATTCTTCTTGAAAGAAAATCCTTTAATATGAACTTTACTATAAAGCTCAAAGCTAATAGAACTTACACCTGTAAGCCTCCTGTTAAGCTTCCAGGTCACTTCCTGATATACATTCCACATTGCAGGCTTCTGATATATTTCTTTTGCAAGAAGCTCATCACCGCTCCAGATTTTGAATTCAACTGGCTGATCACCATCAAGCGAAAATACAGGAATAGTAATCTCATCTCCACTATCTCTTCCAAAATCAAGATCATTATAGGTTATAACAGTCTTTTCACCTCTGGCAGTGGCAACGCCTTTATCATTACCATTTCCAGCTTCTCCAATAACTTCCGAGTATAAAGAACCTGATACAAATTCATATGGATTTAAGAAAGCAGCTCCAAGTCCTTCATTTTCAAAATCAAGATAACTGATTATTCTGGTCTTATCAGTTCCATTAGATGACATAGCTCTTACATAAAAGAAACCATCTCCCTTTGCAGTTACTCTAACTTTGTTGTCATCAATTTTTTCTATTGTTGCAACATTTGTATCTACGCCATATTCTGTAACAGCCTGGAAGGTAAGCTCTTTATAGCTTGCATTTTCAGGATAGATTCTGGCTTCTACAACAGCTTCTCTGCATTCAGAATTAAGAACTCTGCGTCCTTCCATTCTGCATAACTCGATTTTTCTAACAGGAATCTCATCTTTATTTCCAAGAGTAACTTCCCTGTCTTTACATTCTTCTATGCATTCAATAGCTTCATAACTTTTTATTCTGAAATCCTCAGAAGAAAGCTCAACTGATTTGATTATACACTCAGCTCCTTCAACATTCTTTGAAGTTACTGATATTTTGATATCACCAGCCTCTGTATTTGATTCAATTACAGCAAGAAGCTTCCCACTAAAAAGTCTTCTGCTTGTAGCTTTATAGCTATCAGTATCAGTACTGTCACCATTATCAAGACCGATTAGTCTTCCAGCACCTGTAACCTCTACATTAACTCTGTCCTGGGCATTTACAACCGGATTTCCATTACTGTCTATTGTACTGATTACCACAAATGCCAAATCCCTTCCATCGGCTTTTATTTCATTATTTTCAGCCGTAAGAACAATTTTAGCCGAATCTCCGTTTGTCTTTACAACATCTTCTGCTATAATATTGCTATTTTCATCATAAGCAACAGCCTTTAATTCTCCAGGTACAAAGCTTTCCTCAAGATTCCATACCATCTGCTTTCCACTGCCGGGCTTATTAGAAAATTTCTTTCTGCCAAAGCTCTTACCATTTATCCATAGTTCTGCTTCAGGTGCATTAGTTGATACCTTTATATCAACTGACTGTCCTTCATTAAAATCCCAATGAGGGCAGATATGCACCATAGGCGCATTTTTATAATCTGTCCATGCAGCTTTTAATATATAATATGCATCCTTAGGAAATCCAGCAGTATCAATCTGACCAAAATAAGAATTTTTAGTGCGATAAGGTGTTGGTTCTCCAATATAGTCAAATCCTGTCCATAAAAACTGTCCCATAGAAAAAGACGTGTCCCTGTCATCTACGATGCAGTCTTCAATGCTCTTTGCTCCCCAGCTTGTCTGACTGTTTCCAAGACTTGAACACTGTTCATCATCATCTGAAAGGATGCTTGCTCTTGCAGGAAAATGATATATTCCACGACTTTGGACAACAGAAGCTGTTTCACTACCGTATATAACCCAGTCAGGATGTTCTTCATGATGTTCTTTATAATATTTTTCGGCATAATTATAACCGGCAACCTTAAGTATGTCAGCACACTTTCTGGCATTTTCCCATGGCATATAATTAGAACCTATTGTTGGTGTACCATTTCCGTATGGGTCATGGTATTCAACAAGAGCCTTCAATTCTCTTGTTATTCTCTGACCATTCTCATCTGCATGAGTATCATATATCTCATTACCAATACTCCAAAAAGCAACGCATGGATGATTTCTGTCTCTTCTTACCCAGCTTGCTACATCAGCCTTGTGCCATTCTTTAAAAAATCTTCCATAATCATAAGTAGTCTTTGACTTCTCCCACATATCAAAGGCTTCTGATATGAAAACAAAACCATACTCATCAAGTAGCCTAAGAACATCAGGTGCAACCATGTTATGAGTACCTCTGATTGCATTTACGCCCATTTTCTTAAGTCTGCAAAGTTTTCTTTCCATTGCAGCACTTCTATAGGCCGAGCCAATAGCCCCCAAATCATGATGTTCACATACACCATTAAGCTTTACATTTTTTCCATTTAATATAAAGCCTTTATTCGGATCAAGCTCAATAGTCCTAAATCCAATTTTTGCAGACACTTCATCAATCATTTCGGAAGCATTATCTTTGGATAAAACTTTAGCGGTAATTTCATAAAGATTTGGAGTATAAATATCCCACTCGGCTGGTTTAAGAACTTTAAATTCATTAACATATAAAACTCTTTCAACAAGTCCCTTTTGAGAAATATCACTATCCGGAACCTCTGCCACTTTCTTTTCAGCTCTTTCTGTAATTTCACAAAGCTTAATATCTTCAGTTTTAAATTCTTTTACACGTAGGCCATTCAGTTTATATTCGATATTAACATTATCTGCCTTTGGGCCAGCCACTTCTGTTTCAACATGAAGAATAAAATCCTCACCATATTTTCTGCTTGATACATACATTCCGTTTTCTGGAAGATAAGTATCACCGGTAATGTTTATCCAGACATTTCTATATAGTCCAGCTCCTGAATACCATCTGGTATTAGGATTTTGATATCTTGCACTCACGGTAACATTATTTGTTCCCTCAACAAGGTATTTGCTAATTTCAAATGTAAAAGATGAATATCCATATTTCCATTCAAAGGCTTTTTTTTCATTTACATAGACTTCACTGTCCATATATACGCCCTCAAATGTAAGAAATACTCTTTTTCCATCAGGACTGATTTCAAAATCCTTCGTATACCAGCCTTTACCATCTCTATATAAATCTTCTGAATCATATATAAGCCAGTCATGTGGAACCTCAACAGCATTAAACTCATCTTTACATTTAATTACTGCTTCATAAGTTGCATCAAGTTCAGTTTCTTTAAATTTCCATCCACCATTAAATAGGTATCTCATTATCTAATATCCTCTCTAAAAGGAGACATAGGCAAATCGGCCTCATTATAAATTAGTCCACCTGTAAATGTATTACCATAGCAATATCTTATTTTAACAGGTTTTGCAAGCTGTCTGATAGATTTAAGTCTTATTATAACTCCACTTTCATCAAGACTTGCAAGTGTATCAACGACAGCACCATCACCATACTCAAGTTTGAAATCTCTTATTTCTATTCCTTTTCCAAGGTCTTTTACATAAAGACCTTCTGCATGAGACA
>JAILEJ010000284.1 GCA_024688095.1 Butyrivibrio sp. | reverse complement strand
CAGATGCCATAATAGTATGCGGTACTACAGGCGAATCAGCTACAATGACTGAAGAAGAGCATATGGAAGTTGTTAAGTTCTGTATAGATAAGGTTAATAAGAGAGTGCCGGTTGTTGCTGGTGCAGGTTCAAACTGTACAGAAACAGCTGTTAAACTTTCAAAAGCAGCTCAGGCAGATGGAGCTGATGGAATATTGTCAGTTACTCCTTATTATAATAAAGCTACTCAGGGAGGCCTTATTGCTCACTTTACAGCAGTTGCAAAGGCAATTGATATTCCTGTTATTCTTTACAATGTTCCGGGTAGAACAGGTACAAATATTCAGCCTGAAACAGCAGTTAAGTTATGTAAAGAAGTTGATAACATAGTAGGTATCAAGGATGCCACAGGAAATATGGCACAGACATCAAAAATGATGCACCTCGCAGAGGGATGCCTTGATCTTTATTCTGGAGAAGATGGACTTATTGTTCCGCTTATGTCTATTGGTGGAGTAGGTGTTATCTCTGTATTATCTAATATTGCGCCTAAACAGACTCATGATATCTGTGCAAAGTGTCTTGAAGGAGATTTTGCTCAGGCTGCAAAGTTACAGCTTGATGCTATCCCTCTTGTAAATGCACTTTTCTCAGAGGTAAATCCTATTCCTGTTAAGGCCGCTCTTGGAATGATGGGATATAAGAGTTCTAACTTAAGACTTCCACTTACAGAGATGCTTCCGGAGAATAAAGAGAAGCTTCGTAGTGAGATGCAGAAGTACGGTATTCTTTGATTTGGTTTCATGCAATAAAAATCAAAGAAGATAAAAAAGAAAGGACTTACTTGATATGACAAAGGTTATAATGCATGGATGCAATGGCCGCATGGGACATGTTATTGCGGATATTGTAAGTGCAGATAAAGATGTAGAAATGGTTGCAGGTATTGATGCTTTTGGAGATAGTAATTATGAATTTCCTGTTTTTAAAAGTCTTGAAGAATGCAATGTTGAATGCGATGTTATAATTGATTTTTCTAATGCATCTGCAGTTGATAATCTGTTGGATTTTTGTGAAAAAAATAATGTTCCTGTTGTTCTTTGCACAACAGGACTTTCAGAAGAACAGCTTGAGCATGTTAATAATGTTTCTAAAAATGTAGCAGTTCTTAAATCGGCTAATATGTCTGTTGGCATAAATGTTCTTCTTAAAATATTAAAAGAAGCAGCCCCTACACTTGCGGCAGCAGGTTTTGACATTGAGATTGTAGAAAAACATCACAATCAGAAACTTGACAGCCCAAGCGGTACAGCTCTTGCTCTTGCTGAGGATATAAATGATTCTATTGGCGGCGACTACGAATTTGTATATGATAGAAGCAGCAGAAGAGAAAAAAGACCTCAAAAAGAAATTGGCATTTCTGCAGTAAGAGGTGGTACAATTGTAGGAGACCATGATGTTATTTTTGCGGGTCTTGATGAAGTTGTAACTTTTTCCCATAGAGCATATTCCAGAAGTGTATTCGGAAAGGGCGCTGTAGAAGCAGCTAAATTTCTTGCAGGTAAGCCTGCTGGATTATATGATATGAGCAGCGTGGTAAAATAATATGAAATTTCGTCCTTGTATAGATATTCATAATGGCAAGGTTAAACAAATTGTAGGTAGTTCATTAAAAGATGAAAATGACGAAGCGTTTGAAAACTATGCTAGTCAGTCTGATGCATCATACTATGCGAAATTATATGAAAGTCTTGGACTTGAAGGCGGACATATAATTATTCTTAATCATGCCGGGAGTAAATATTATGAGGAGTCACTTAATCAGGCAACAGAAGCGCTATGTGTAACTCCGGGTCTTTTGCAGATTGGAGGCGGAATAACAGCTGAAAATGCAGCAGATTTTATTCGCTGTGGAGCGTCGCATGTAATTGTTACATCATATGTATTTTCAGATGGCGAAATTAATTTTGATAATCTTGCCAAATTATTAAAGGCGGTCGGGAAAGAGAGACTTGTTCTAGACCTTAGCTGCAAATACAGAGATGATGCATATTATATTGTCACCGACAGATGGCAGAAATTTACGAATATTAAGCTTGAAGAAAAAACTTTAAACATGCTTTCAAAGTATTGTGATGAATTCCTTATACATGCAACAGATGTAGAAGGAAAGCAAAATGGTATTGAAAGAAATGTTGCTACAATTCTGGGAGACTGGGGTGGTAAGCCGATGACATATGCCGGAGGCGTCCACAGCTTACAGGATATAAAGGAAATCAAATGGTTCGGAATGGATAAACTCGATGTTACTGTAGGAAGCGCGTTAGATATATTTGGCGGAAAGCTAACATTGGATGAAGTAATAGAAACTGTTGAGAGTCCACTTGAAGAGTTTGAAGAAGAGGATGTATGATTTTGTAATGAAGTGACAAAAGGTATTACTTTTCGCGTGCTAATGGAAAGAAAGATTATATAGTTATTCGTTATCATTATTAAAATAGAAGATCCGGATAGATAAATGATATATATCATATTCTATCCGGATTTTTATTATTATTTTTGCATAGTCTGTATAAATATGCATAAAATATTAAACGCAAAAGTCCCATCCTATGTAAATAGGATGGGACTTTTGATTAATCATTTATACATCGTGAATTCTAAATAAATCAATTTATATAAGAATAAGGCACACTGTAGTCTTGATTAATAGTGCTTTAAGCCAAAATTAAAGCTTGTTTACGTTTACTGCCTGTGGTCCCTTTTCGCCCTGGATTACATCGTAATCAACTGAAGCGCCTTCTTCAAGAGACTTGAATCCTTCCATGTTAAGTCCTGAATAATGTACAAATACATCATTACCAGCCTCATCTGAAATGAATCCATAACCCTTCTGGTTGTTGAACCACTTAACTGTACCTTTGTTCATCTTTTGTTACCTACACTGGAAAATAAAAAATAATAATATACTACACATTATGTATAGTATGCTGTCCCCAGACAACATAATAAAGATAGCACATAGTTTATTAAAAGTAAAGAAATTATTTATATTTTTATTAAAAAAATCACAATTTTCCGCTCATTTTATAACGATGCTTTACTTTAGAACTTTAGTATGATAAAATATCCAAGTATTAAAGTGTTATTGACGAAATTTAGTTAATTACCGTCTATAAACTTTTTTTCAAGGAGGCGGAATGATGAACAAGAAAATCAGGACTGATGCTGTTGATCATCTGTTTGACGCTGTTCTTTGTTTGCAGAATAAAGAAGAGTGCTACAGTTTTTTCGAAGATTTGTGCACAGTTAATGAACTATTATCTTTATCTCAGAGATTTGAAGTTGCATCAATGTTAAGAGATCATAAGACATATCTCGAGATTGCAGAGAAGACTGGAGCATCTACAGCAACAATCAGTAGAGTAAACAGATCCCTTAATTATGGGGATGACGGCTATGAAATGGTTTTTGAAAGACTTAATGATTGAGTTTTATCAGAATTGAAAATTGAGATTAAAAATAACGGCTATTGTGATAATTCACAATAGCCGCTTTCTCTTTTATAAAATATAATTATTCTTTAGGTGTAACAGCTCTTTCTTTTGCTGTTTCAGCAGAAGATTTATCACTTGTCATTGTGCATTGTCCCTGGAATACCGCATTTTCGTCTATTACTAGACTCTTTGAAATGATATCTCCAAATATTTTACCAGTATCACTTATTTCAACTTTACCACCTGCAGTAACATTTCCATGAATTTCACCGGCATTGTATATGTTTAGAGCAGATACAGTTCCATTAATTTTCCCATCAAAACCAATGATAAGAGAACCGCTTATAGTAACATTACCATTTATGGTTCCATCAACTCTTGTTGAGTCTTTTGCGGTAAAAGGACCTTCAACAACTGCACCAGGACCAATAATACTTACGATTTGCTCTAAAGATGTATCGGTATTTAAAGATTTTTGTCTATTAAACATATTTTTTCCTCCAAATATCAACCACTTATATCAATCATAGTTTCAGGGTCAATATATTCTTCGCCTTCTTTTATCTGGTATCCTAAAAGTGTATTTTCTTCATTTATTATGAACAGGATGCTGCCACGGATAACGGTATCGCCTTCATTTACAAGAGAATCACCTTTATTACGATATATTGAATAATAGCCATCTCCGTGATCAATTGTTATGCATGTTCCATATTTTGAATCAGCAGTAACTGAAAGAACAGTTCCATTTCCTGTCGCAACGATATTGGAACCCTGCTCTCCTTTGAAAATCACGATTGGATTTTGAGCTGAGGTATCAGCTTCGGATGATGCCTCGACAGCAGCATCATTATCTCCAGTATCATCAGCATCCTCTTCAGTATCATCAGTATCATCTTCAGTCTGCGTGGCATCCTGTGTAAGAGTAGTAGCAATATTTGTGCTGTTTGGATCGTCAAAGGTGCTTTCCATAGCTGCTGTACCAGTGAGTGGATAACCGGTTGGCAAACTATTTGCTTCAGCCTCTTCGGCTAACTGGGCTTCAGTTTGAACTTTTTCATTCAAAGTATATGAAAGCTGTTCTATTTTTTTATTAAGTTCAGAGTTTTCTGCTTCCAGAGCGGCATTGTTATCGTTTAGCTCCTTTATAGTCGCAGATTGCACTTTTTCATAATTCCGCATAGAATATAAAGTCATTGATGAATAGATCACGTAACATATAATGGCGAGAACTATTGCAAATGCAGTAAATGCAAGCAACTGTGTCTGGACATAATTCAGATGGATTCTTTTATTATTGGCATCTGAATCACCGGAAATAAACATGATAGTATAGTGCCTTCTGTGTCTGTGCTTTCTGGGCATATTGTTAATGGCCATAAGTCTCCTTTTATACAAAAAAACACATTTATTAACACTGTATTATAACATTAATATCCGCTTGTTCGCAATATAATTATAACAAATTTGTAATAATTGATGGAGAGTGATTTTTCATATTCATGGTGCAAACCTTGTATAGATTGCTTTCTGGTATGCTTTTATAAAAATATTTACTTTCGAGTGAATTTATTATAAAATAAATGGTACGTTTGAACCCACTTATGAGTTCGAACAAAAATTTTTTTTAAAGAGAAAGTGGGATTTAGTTATGGCATTACTAAAAGAGTGGCGTGATAAAGCATATTCAGAAACAGCAAATAAAGGTGATCTTCAGAGATTGTGGACAGAATATTTTCAGAAAGAGCGTGACATATATGCTATCCTTCTGAAAAATCCTGATGAAGTAGTTAAGGGAACAGTCAAAGAACTTGCTGAAAAATACAGTGTAGACGTTATGACAATGGTTGGTTTCCTTGATGGTATAGATGAAAGTCTTAAAGAGAGAAATCCTATTGAAGAAATGGAAGAGGATACAGAGGTTAATCTTGGATTTGATAAGGAACTTCTTTATAAGAACATGGTAGCAGCAGGTGCAGACTGGCTCTATAATCTTCCTGAATGGGAAGAAATTTTCTCAGAAGAAAAGAGAAAAGAGCTTTATAAAGAGCAGAAGGATTCAACAACTGTACGTAAAGAACAGAAGATTTATCCTAATGATCCATGTCCATGTGGAAGTGGAAAGAAATATAAGAAGTGCCACGGTAAGGGTAAATTCTAAAAATTAGCTTTACTTTTATAAAAACAGGATATAAAATTTATTTAAATCGTTGATGAGAAGAGTAAGTCAGGAAAGAATGCAGAGAGGAACATCTGTTTAATACAGTGCTGTGAATGTTCTATTTGGAACTGTCTGAAAACTAACTCGGAGAGACCCCAATCCGGTCCGGTGATTCCGTTATAATCATAATGAGAGGCAGAAGATTTTTCTGCAACTTGGGTGGAACCGCGTAAATACGTCCCATGTACTGAGAAGTACATGGGATTTTTTTATAGGAAATTTGCAATGTTTTCTATAAAGCAAATTAAAATTCATTTTTAATGGATTTGTATTATTAATTTTAGGAGGTCGTTATGACAAAAGAAGAGTATTTGGAAGTATATCGTCATTCTCTTGCACATATACTTGCAAAAGCAGTAATGGAAATTTTTGGAAAAGAAAACGTGCAGATTGCAATAGGTCCACAGATTGCTGATGGATTTTATTATGACTTTGAACTTCCAAGAGCTGTTACAACAGATGATTACAAGACAATTGAAGACAAGATGAGAGAAATCCTTAAAAGAAGAGAAGATTTTGTAAGAAAAGAGGTTACAAAAGCTGAGGCTCTTGAGATATTTAAGGATCAGAGATTTAAGGTTGAACTTATAAATGACCTTCCTGAAGATGAGACAATTACAACTTATAATACAGGCGATGACTTTGTTGATCTTTGTAGAGGACCTCACGTTGAAAATGCTCAGGAGCTTATGAATGCAGCATTTAAGATTAAAGCAGTTTCTGCTGCTTATTGGAGAGGTGATGAGAACAGAGATCATCTTCAGAGAATATATGTATATGCATTCCCTGATAAGAATCAGTTAAAAGAGCATATCAAACTTGTTCAGGAAGCACTTGAAAGAGATCATAAGAAAATTGGACCAGAACTTGATCTGTTTATGTTTAATGAGACAGCACCTGGTATGCCATATTGGCTTCCAAGAGGCTGGAAGATGTACCAAAAGCTTCTTAAGTATTCAAGAGATCTTCAGGCTATGCATGAGTATCAGGAAATTTCAGCTCCACTTATCAATAACAAGAAGTTATGGCTTATTAGTGGACACTGGGCTCATTATGTAAACAATATGTTCCTTATACCTGGTGTAACAGATGGAACAAGTGCAACAGATACTGTAGAATCAGATGCTACTGCAGCATTTTCAATTGAGACACAGGATACAATGGCAGCTAAGCCTATGAACTGTCCTAATGCTATGATGGAATATAAGAGAACAAATCACTCTTATAAAGAGCTTCCTATCAGATATAGTGAGTATGATGTCCTTCATAGAAAAGAAAAATCCGGACAGATGAACGGATTGTTCAGAGTACAGGAATTCCGTCAGGATGATGATCATACATTTGTAACAGAAGATCAGATTAAGGATGAGATTCTTGATATTATCAGTATTGCAGATGAAATCTACAAGACTTTTGGTGTTACATATAGAGCAGAGTTTTCTACAAGACCAGATGATTTCATGGGTGATATCGAAGTATGGAACAAAGCTGAAGCCAATCTTAAGGAAATTCTTGATCAGAAATATGGTGAAGGTGGATATGAAATAAATGAAGGTGATGGTGCATTCTATGGCCCTAAGATAGACCTTCAGATTAAGGATGCTCTTGGAAGAGAATGGCAGTGCGGAACAGTACAGCTTGATTTCCAGCTTCCACACAATTTTGAACTTACATATCAGGATAAGGATGGAACTCTTAAGCAGCCTGTAGTTATACACAGAGCTATTTATGGTTCACTTGAAAGATTTATTGGAATCATTATTGAAAACTTTAAGGGTGCATTCCCATTCTGGCTTAGTCCATATCAGGTAGGTATTGTACCTATCAGAGAAGAGCATAATGAATATGCCAAGAAGGTGGCTAATGCACTTACTGCAAATCATGTTGATGTTGAAGTTGATTATTCAGACAGCAATATGAAGGAGAAGATCAAGAAATTCAAGAATTACAAGGATCCATATATTCTTGTACTTGGAGATAAAGAGGCTGCAGAGAATACAGTTTCAATCAATGTTCGTGGATCTAATAAGCAGATTCAGAATGTACCACTTGATAAATTCATCGAGATGTGTAATAAGATGAATAATGAGCATACTCTTGAACTCATCGATTCACTTGATTTTTGATTGAACTGAAATATCGGTATATTTATTTTTAAATTTAAGAGCCAGAAGTCAGATTTAATAAGTTTGACTTCCGGCTTCTTTTATTTATCAGTAGTTCACAGTTTTTAGAGATGGTGGTAAAATTAGGGACATGAATAAAAAGGTATGGAAAATAGTTGGAATAATTTTATATATTTTAAGCATTGCGATGCTGATAAGATCGGTAACATTATGCTTTGAGACAGACATTTGGTATGATGAGGTTTTCTCTGTAAAATACGGTCTGGAATCATTTGACCAAATGATTGCTGATACGGCTTGTGATGTTCATCCACCACTATATTACATATTGTTAAATGTAGGAATTCTGATTGGACAAAATTTTGGAATGGATCCTGTATATGCAGCTAAAACGGTCAGTGTCGTTCCTTATATAATAATTTGCCTTTATTCTGCATTTTTTGTAAGGAAAAGGTGGGGCTGGATATGCGCAGGCCTATTGCCTCTCATGCTGGTAGGCATGCCTCAAATGTCTGAATATACGGTTGAAATCAGAATGTATTCATGGGCAATGTTTTTTGTTCTTGCTTTTTTTATGCATGCATATGGGATAATAGAAAATACGTATACCAGTGCAACTAATAAAAAGATATTAATCCATAGTGTCCCGCTTGTGATATATGGAATAGCAGCTTTTTATACTCATTATTATGCAGTAATGGCAATATTCTTTATGTATCTTTTTCTTATAATATGGACGACAAAAGAATTTATTAAGACAATGAAGATAAAACAGAACAAGGGTGATGCAGATGAAAGAATTGATTATAATTTCAGGGCGCCTGCAACAGCTCTTATAGGCTTTAATATGGCACTGGTTTCTTTTGTGCCATGGATATCTGTTGTAGTAAGCCAGGTTAAGTCAGTGGCAAGCAGTTATTGGATACAACCGGTTTCTTTTAGTACATTGGGAGGAATTGTAAAATATCTCTGTAAGCCGGAATTTTCAAATGAGATACTTAATAATATTATCGCTGTTGTGCTGTTTTTTATGTTCCTTTTAATCATCATAGTGGGGATAAAAAAACTTAAAAAGAATGAAAGAATTCTACTTATATGTGGCTTTGGAAGCTTTGTGTTGGTAGTCTTTGCCGGTCTTTTTGCATCAGTGATCCTTAGACCTGTTTTCATATACAGATATATGATTCCAGCTTTGGGATTTGTATGGCTCCCGATATGTATACTGATTGCTACACTTATTGATAGTGAAAAAGGAGTATCAAAAACACTCTCAATTACACTTGCAGGAATCATAACAATTGTATGTATCAGAGATTATTATGCATTTAGAGGAAATGAACTATATAAGAAAGTGAATATGGAACTTACTCAAAATGCAATTGATGAGATAGCTGATAATTATGATACTGAAAGTGTGAAAATAGTATGTAATTTTAATCAGATTCAGGCTTTGATGTATTATTATCTGGAAGAATATGATATATATTTATACGGGTCTGAAATAGAAGGTCCTTATAAAATTCTAAATCCAAAAGCTGAATCATTTTATGATGTTAGTCAAATTAGCAAATGGCTTGATAAAGGGGAAAAGGTATTGTTTCTTGGAAGCTTTAATGCAAGAGATGAGATATTGGAAAACTTTTATGAGAGTGAAGGAATAGAGAATACAGAGACAGGAAGTTATTTGCTCGAGCGATATTGGTTTAATATCTATGAGCTATATAAATAATAGATATGATCTATGCAATAAATATTGAATAAAAAGAGAGGAGCATGGAACAATAGATAGGAGTAATATTAACAAAATAACTGCTATATTATTTGCAATTATTTTATCTGTTTTATCTTTTTATAATAATGGGACTGTTTCTATAGCTGAAACAGAGGATGTAATGGAGGCAACCGGGTGCAGTGTTATAATTCCGGATGGGTTCGTATTATCAGATAATGAAGGTGTATTTTTAAATGAGCATTATCCACTTGAAACTGGAATAATTACATATACTGTTACAGAAACAGGAAGTGGAGAAGTTCTTACTAACAGTGAAAGAGAAAATATGCCTGAGGAAACAGAGGTTGATTCTGCGACTGAACTTACACAAGAGTTTTATCTTGAAACTATGCAGGCGGCCATGAATGAGAAGTATGGCACAGATGTGGGATATCAGATTTTGGAATTCGATAATATAAAAATTGATGAATATCCTGGTTATTTTATTGATGCATCTTATCAGAAGGATGAGCAGACTATTCATCAAATGATTTATATAATAATATCCAAATATAAAACATTTACAATTATTTATTCCCAGGCATCGGATGATGATTTTACGCAGGTTTTTGAAGAGAGTGCATCATCTATCCATGTATACTGATAGATAATCTTAAATTTATATTGGAGTATTCATATGAATAATAAGAAAACGCTTAGCATTTTATGTTAAGCGTTTTTTAAAGTTTAGTGTTTGGTTTATATGAACGTCAGGAAACATTTTCTGGTACTCTTGAAAGAGCATCATGAACAAATACATTTGCCTTTAGTAAATCCTGTTTGTCAGGATGTTTTTGACCTTCCTCATAAATTTTTATCATAGCATCTAGTAAATATGGTTCGCATTTTCCGCGGCAAGCCTCATATTTATCACGAATAACAGAAGGCATTTTGCCTTGACAAAAATAGCTTCCAAGATAATAGTTACTATCGGCAAGCCATGCCAGAGCTGAATTTTCAATACCTTTGTAATAGTCATCGGTGTTTCCCATTCCACAGGTTCCAAAGAAGGCTGCATTTTTATATTTTAAAGATGAGATTAAATCTATTATTTCAAGGCTGCAAGTACCACGGTTAGCCCAAAATCCTATAAAGTAGGTATCAGCTTCATACCTGCCATTCCAATCGCGGACATTCATGATTTTTTTGGAAGAGGACGGAAGAACAGAATAAATTTCATTTGCAATTTGTTCTGTGTTTCCTGATTCGCTGGCGTATACAACTAAATAATCCAACATATACACACCTCTTTCTGACATTATAAAACTAATGAAAATGTCTTAAATACAGCATATACCACCGCCACCACAACATAGATTACAAATTAAGAGGTTAAGACATAATCTGCCACAAGCTCTTGTATCCATGTTATAGACGTTTCCATAAGGCATTCTCATGGATGTATACCACGAGCCACCATTTTGGAGTCTGTTTAAAAGTTCTCTATAATTTGCATTATAAGGATCGCTATTTACTGCGGCCTGAGCATGTTCCATTGCAGTGATATTATTTCCAATTCCGGAATTTGCTATGGCACTGTAATAGTACCAATTACCGGAATGAGTATTTATGCTGTCAAGTACATTCAAAGCTTCTCTATAATGACCTGATTGAATATAATTTGCTGCTGCACGAAGTCTGACTGTTTCTTCATCATCAGATGACGCTTGTCCCTGGTTATAGTTGCCGTTAAAACCACCAAAACCACCGAAACCTCCATATCCTGCGGAGGAATTTCCATATCCGCCAGATGAACTGCTGTAACCTTTTTCACGTTCATCCATTATTTGTGTATAAGCCTGTTGCACAAGCTTAAACATTTCTTCTGCTTTTTCCTTATTTGGGTTATTTATATTGGCATCGGGATGATATTTTCTGCTTAATGCTCTGTAAGCTTTTTTTACTTCATCATCTGATGCTTCTCTGTTTATTCCTAATACTTTGTATGGATCAGACATTTTGTTCTTCCTTTGAGTTAGTAAGCTGTATATTTCATATATCAGCCTGGATTTTGTTTAATATTATTTCTTCCGGCTTTAATTCTTTCAGCATGAACCCAAACACCAGAGTAAATAATATTTTTGAGAATATCTGCGTTTTCTATTAGAGGAAGCTTTTCAAATGCCTTTGAACATTCGCTCATCATCATAGTGAGTATTTGAAAACAGTAATCGTCAAAATTAACCGATTTATCATTATATATATTGATTAAAGGATTATAACTACCTGCCTTTATATCTTTTTCTATGTCATCATAGGCATCCATGATGTAAATAAATTTTCCCAGGAAAAACCCAATCTGCTTTAAAGCCGGAGTCCATATATCTTCATAAGGAGAAAATATAGAAGCCATTATTTCTCCAAAATATCCTGAAACCTTATCAAGATTCTGGTCATTTGTTTTTTCGCAGTTATGTATTTTTTCCAGATTGGTACTCATGAGACTGGATTTATCCTTGTATTTAGCAGATATTGTTTTTACTTTGTTTTTTAAAATACCTGCAAATAAAAAATTTAATCTATCCCTGTCATCAGACCAATCATCTAATGCCTTATAATATGCAAGCAAAATGTTCATTTCGGCAGCATACTCAGTGAATTCGTTTTTTCTGACCTGATGTTTGTGAGCTGGATGAACAATACATCTGCTGTAAGTAGCATCTGGTTCTTTGTCATACAGGTCTGATAAAAGCATTATCATAAAAGTAAGATCATAACTTAATGTCAGCTGACCACTTCTGCCAAAATTATCTTTTAAAACTTCACAAAAACCACAGTAGTAAGATTTGTAAATATCGTATTCTCTAAATTTAAGTTCTGGTTTGTTTATACTTATATATCCAAACATAGAATTATCCTTTTATGAATGCTTGATAAATGTTTTGCCGCATTTAGGACATCTTACTTCTATTTTGCCCTTACCTCTTGGAATACGTATTTTTTGTTTGCACTCTGGACATTTATATATATGATAAATTTTCCTCTGGGAAATATTATACTTTAAATCCCCAAATAAATTAAGGAACTTGTCTGCATGTTTCACAAAAGTTTCATTTTCTTTGTATCTCATAGGAATATTTTTAGAAAAAAGTCTAAAATAACAGTAGATTAAAAGAATAAATGAAACATAATATAAAATGCCTACCGGGGTTATATAGGAAAGCAATAAAAGAATTGCTGCTATAAATAAAATAAACTTTGTTAGCTTATCAGCGCCGTATGCCCCGTAACGACCCTGAAAAAATTTGTAAAAAATGTTTTTCATCGTTTTCTCCTTATCCTAAAGCTTTTTCCCTCACACCCTCTGAATATAGTTGTAACTAGTATCATTGTATATATACAGTGCCCAAAATTCAATGAATACGCGATAAACAAATATAAAAAAAGGATAAATAGCATGAAATAAGGCTTTGGGGAATTATGATAGCTACAAGCCAGAGATAATGAGCGTTTCACGAAGCATGGTTGAATTAAATATATAATGAAAGTATAATCTAATTTGGAAATGTTTTATTAGAAATGTTTAAGACTTTATTAATAACGAGCTAAAAAGCCGAAATTACCTTTATTTGTAGGTTAAGATAATGGGAAGAGGAAGAAATAATGAAGATATTAATAGTGGGCTGTGGTAATGTAGGCCTTACACTTATAGATCAGTTGGATAAAGAAGGACATGATATTACAGTTATAGAAGAAAAAAGCAGCGTTATCCAAAACATTGTAAATAGCTATGATGTTATGGGAATAGTTGGAAATGGAGCAAGCTATTCTGTCTTGAAAGATGCAGGTGTGGTAACTGCAGACCTTATGATAGCGGTGACAGATTCAGATGAGCTTAATCTGTTGTGCTGCCTTTTTGCAAAAAAAGCCGGTAATTGTAAGACTATTGCAAGAGTAAGAAATCCAGTCTATAAGAATGAGATAGATTTTATAAGAGATGAACTTGGATTGTCACTTATAATAAATCCTGAAGAAGCTGCAGCAGCAGAGGCATCAAGACTGTTGAAGTTCCCTTCTGCTACCAAAATAGAGCAGTTTGTAAAGGGAAGAACTGAGCTTGTTAAGCTTATTGTAGAAGAAGACAGTGTTCTATGTAATAAATCACTTAGAAAAATTCAGTCAGAGATAAAGAGTAATGTACTTATTTCCGTTGTTGCAAGAGGGGATGAGGTATATATTCCTGATGGTAATTTTGTTTTAAGAGCAAAAGATGAGATTTCTATTGTTGGTTCAGGAAGAGATACTCTCAGCTTTTTCAAAAAACTGAAAATGCCAACAGCAAGCGTTCACTCAACACTTATTGTTGGGGGAGGTTCTACTGGTTTCTATCTTGCCAAAATGCTTGTAGATGCAGGTATTCAGGTAAAAATATTTGAGAGAGATAATGCCAGATGTAAAGAGCTTTCTGAGTTAATACCAGAAGCACTTATTATAAATGCTGATGGAACAGATAAAGCAATGCTTATGGAAGAAGGACTCCCCAGAATGGAATCCTTTGTATCTCTTACCAATCTTGATGAAGAAAACATCATGCTTTCAATGTTTGTAAAGAGTATTGCTCCAAAAGCAAAGCTTATTACAAAAGTACATAGAGTAAATTATGATGAAATAATTGGATCTATGGGTATTGGAAGTGTTATATATCCTAAATATATTACGGCTGAGCGTATAGTAAGTTATGTGCGAGGTATGTCAAATTCCAGAGGAAGTAATATAGAAAGTTTATACAAAATGAATGATGACAGAGTAGAAGTACTCGAGTTCCATGTAGCCAAGGATTCTCCAGTAGTTGGAATACCACTTATGGAAATGAATATTAAAAAAGGAGTTCTTATTGCCAGAATTAATCGTGGTAAGGAAAGTATGTATCCAAGTGGTCAGAGTCAGATAAAATCCGGTGATACGGTTATTGTTGTAACCATGGCAGCAGGCTTCCACGATATTTCAGATATTCTAGAATAAGAAAGAGGAATAATTAATGAATTATTCAGTTGTCAGATTTATTTTGTTTAAAGTAATCATGCTTGTGGGCATACTTATGTCTCTTCCACTTATTGTGGCACTGATATATAGAGAAGAGTTATCTGCAGGTGTGTTTCTTGGACTCATGATTGGCTGTATAGTAGTTGGTATTATCGGCAGTCATTTTAAACCAAAAAAAATTGTATTATATGCAAAAGAGGGATTTGTAATTACTGCTTTATCCTGGATTATTATAAGTCTTATTGGAGCAGTTCCGTTTGTACTTACGGGAACTATTCCCTCGTATGTCGATGCTGTATTTGAAACTATTTCAGGTTTTACAACAACTGGAGCAAGCATTTTGCCGGCTGCAGGAGGCCTTGAATATAGTGTTCAGTTCTGGAGAACCTTTTCGCACTGGATTGGAGGAATGGGAGTACTGGTCTTTATGATAGCCGTAATTCCTTTGGCAGATGGAAGTGGAATGCATATTATGAGAGCAGAAAGCCCAGGGCCATCTGTTGGTAAGATTGTTCCAAAAATAAAAGATACAGCCAGAACGTTGTATTTAATATATTTTCTTATCACTATGCTTGAAGTAATTTGCCTTATGATTACAGGACTTGACATTTATTCAGCACTTACAATCACTTTTTCTACTGTAGGTACAGGTGGTTTTGCAATTACAAATGCTGGAATTGGAGGATATTCTCTGATGACCCAGACTGTAATTATTGTGTTTATGGCATTATGTGGGGTTAAT
>JAILEJ010000279.1 GCA_024688095.1 Butyrivibrio sp. | reverse complement strand
CCTTAGATTCCTCCTCAGAGTTTTTGATATTAACATTGTTTCTTGGTTCTTCATAATATGAAAATAAAAGATTTTCATGAAGAGAAATATATGCATATTTATCGCCCTTTAAAAGTCCCTCTTCTACTATCGCTGTATGGTACATAACATAAGAAGGAAGCTTATCAGGATATACAAATGCAACTCTTCCTATTCTCTCCTTTGTAGCAGTTGTTCTTTCACGCTCCCATTCATCAATATCCTCATCTGGAATGTGATGGTAATAAACATTTATCATAGGAGCAAAATACTTGTCTCCATCCTCTTCAGGCCATTGCTTAAGATAAGGATTAAGATCTGACATTACACTATCAACAGATAATGATCTCGATTGTTCTGAATCCACAATCTCCTCAAGATACAAAAATCCCATGTTTTTATATCTGTAAAAAGAAGCATTACAAACCTTTCCATCATCTATAAGCTTCTTAAACTGCTGTCTGCATCTTTCAATAATATTATCTGCAGAATTATCATCTCCAACTATTTTAAAACTACATCTATATTGTGAACGCCTGATCATAAAAGTGTCTCCTTTATAAATAATATGTTTATATTATACACTGAAATACTTAAAGACATTACTCAATTATAATAATTTTAAACATAAAAAGAGATCTGCTCCCTTCGCATGAAGCAAATCTCCTTCGTATCATTAATTCTTCAGTTTTATCTAAATACATCTTTTTTTATCTTCTTATATACATTGTAAATCAGACCTTTTTTTGCATTTTTAACTTCTTTATTCAGCTCTTTAATTTCTTGCTTTAAATCCTGTATTTGCTTATACAAATACAAGTCCGATCCTGCTAATATCCTTACAGATTCAGAAAGAAGCTTTTTATCATCAGGCTCCCATTTACAAAACACCTTTTCTTCCAAGAAAAATTCTTCATCATTCTCTTTCATATATCTTCGTGCAACATTTTTATTACCCGCACCATATTTTTCTCGTATTTTCGTCAATTCTTCATCAGAGAACATTGTTAACTTACTGCTTACACAATTAGAATCATCTTCATTATATGCTTCTCTGATTACTTTCATGTAAAAATTTACACCTTTAGTGTTTTGATAATCACAATTTGAATTTATCATTCTTTTGACTTCAACTGCCTCTGGAGGCATTGAAATATTAGATGTTTTTTCTTCAAAATTATATTCATTTGTAATATCAAGCCCTAAAGCATTTAAAAAATCCTTACATATATTTCCCTTATAAAAGCTTCTAAAATCATAAAGCCTCACAATCATATTATCTATTCCGATATATTTTTCTATCCTGGATAAAGCCTTTTCATAATCAAGTGGAAGTTGATTACAATACTCACTAGAAAGAAATTCATCAAATGAAGCTGTCCATTTTTTATATCCTTTTATTTTCTGATTCCACATTGAATCAATTAATTCTTCCTGTTTTCTAAGGTACACAATTATCTTTAATTGAATTCCTAAATTACCGGCCCACTCTTTTACTCTTTTCCACCATATATCATCTTTTTGCCAAAACCAGGCTCCTTCATCTGATAAAATTATATTTTTATATGTTTTCAAATATTGTTTTAATTCATTATTACATTTATAATACTCATCCGGTTTATTATCGCTCGCTATATAATGTAAAAACTGCCCATTTCGGTTCGGACCGATATCTAAAAAATCCACTGAAAAAACAGGAAAACAATAATTATTTTTTTCCAACACAAAATCATTATTACGTAGAAAATCCTGTATTGCGGTGGTACCTGTTTTTGGAGTTCCTATATGCAAATATATTGTAGTCATTACAGTTCTTACTCCTTATCTTGCAATAAAAAAGATACGGGAAATTCCTTCCCGTATCTAATGCTAACAAGCTTAAATTAAAATAAGATTAAGACTGGCAATAAAAACACTTCCTTCTCCAAGCCTGCTTTGTACCTCCAGTTTTCCTCCATAATGTATTGCTATTTTCTGTGCAAGTGTAAGTCCAAGTCCATACCCTTCAACCTTAATATCTTCGTTTTCTCTGTAATATGGCTCAAAAAGCTTTTTCTCTGTATCTTCTGTCATTCCATCACCATGATCGGCAACTTTGATTACTACCATATTATCCTCGTGCTTTAACTCTATATCTATTGGTCTTTCAGACATCCCATATTTAAGTGCATTTGTTATGAGATTTTCTATAAGAATAACCAGATAACTCATATTTGCCTTTGCTGTTATGTGCTCTAAATTAAGATTAAAAATATTGCTCATATTTCTAGACTCTTCAATGTCGCTGCACATAAATTCTATAACCTCATCAAGGACAATATCATCTATCTGTTCTTTCTGAGTATTATCTTCGAGTTTTGAAAGAATTAGTAACTGCGAACTTAAATCCCGCATCTGATTGTTTTGCCTTTCTATTCTTTCAACATACTCAGACATTTTGCTAAAATCATACTTTTCATCCTTAAGCATTTGGCACTGAGCACTTATTATACCTATAGGAGTTTTAAGTTCATGCGACAGATTTCTTCCAAACTCCTTTTGAGAATGAATTATCTCTTCAACTCTGTCAAGCAATCTGTTGTGTGCATCTATAAGAGCGCCAAGTTCAGGATATTGGATATCATCCTCAAGTCTTTCTGAAAAATCTTCATTTTTTCCTATTTTTTCAGCCCCGGTAATTATTTTATTTATGACCTTTGAATATCTCTTCCCCCATACATTTAAGAGTGCGATCATAATGATGGAAATAACTACTATTCCAATAATAAGCCATGCACCATAGGTAAAATATACATTTTCTACCAGATCTACATGTAATAAAGCGGTCAGCGCTACCTTTTTTTCATACTTATTATATAATCTTGTAGATCTGTTTGTTTTAATACAATAGAGCCTTCCTTCGATATTTTGAAATCTTAGATTCTGAGTACTTAAAAAAATTTTTTTCTCTTCTGATACAATTCCTGTAAGTGTTTCTTCCGATATCTCTTCAGATGCATTAGTCATAATAATATTCTCATTTTCATCAAAAAGAATATATAGTACACCATCAGTTGTTATTATATTTTCATCATTTAATATATTCCTCTGAATATTATGGAGATCACTTACTATGCTGCTCCTTATGGCATCTCTGATTGCTCCTTTGCCTAAAATCACAATAGCAGCGCTTAGCATACAGGTCATTATCAGTACAAAGCTGACTCCCCATCTTAAAAAATATTTCTTCATTCCTTTTCATCCTTAAGGCAATAACCAATTCCTCTAATAGTTTGTATTAACTTCTTTTCATATGGATCATCAATTTTTTTCCTCAAAAACCTGATATATACATCCACAACATTTGATGTGAGTTCTTCACCGTCATTCCAGGCACTACTTATAATCTGCTCTCTTGTAAGTACTCTTCCTTCATTTCTTACAAGAAAAAGAAGTATATTAAATTCTCTTGCAGTCAAATCTATCTTTTCATTTTCTCTATATGCTTCCATCTCTGATTCTTTTAAAACAAGATCTCCACATCTATACACATTTTCATGAACACCTACTGTTTTCCTAAGCATTACTCTTACCCTTGCAAGTAGAACATCAAAATCAAATGGTTTGGTAAGATAATCATCAGCACCTCCATCCAGGCCTTTTACTATATCCTCATTATCATTAAGTGCTGATAAAAACATAAATGGCGTATATATTTTCTTTTCTCTTATAGCTTTTAATACCTGAAATCCATTTAGCTTAGGCAGCATTATATCCACAATCGCACCATCATAATCTCCCAATGATAAATATTCAACTGCTTCTACTCCATTTGAACAGGTATCCACTGCGTAGCCTTCATTCTGCAGCCTCTCACTTAAAAGCTTACGCATGTCTGCTTCATCTTCAACAATTAATAATCTCATATTTCTTTTTCCACTTTCCTCTAGTCAAAATATCCTTATTATATTATATGTTTAGATTATTAAAGATAAATTAAAACCACCATCCTATTATATTTTAAGATGGTGGTCATTAAAAAGCTAAATTTAAATTTATATTACTTCTTTGCTCTTGACAAACAGACTACTGTTTCTATCGAACGGGTATAAGGAAACATATCAACAGGAACAGCTTTGGTTATCTTATATCCATTTGATGTAAGCATCTCAAGATCCACTGCAAGCGAATCAGGACTACAGGATATATATACAACTTTTTGTGGTGCAAGCTTAAATAAAGAGCTCAAAAATACCGGAGTTGAACCAGATCGTGGAGGATCCATAAATACTACATCAACTTTGCCACCTTCCTGCGCAAGTTCTACCATAAACTCACTTGCATCTTTTGCATAGAAATCTACA
>JAILEJ010000245.1 GCA_024688095.1 Butyrivibrio sp. | reverse complement strand
CTTGAATGAAAGAAAAAAAGTTGAATTACCTAAAATAGTTACTCCTTTCAATGATTTATGTCCAGCTTGGACTAAAGAACTTGATTATCCGGGTGATGTTAGATTTATATGGTATTTACAAAATTTAGATAAAGCGATAATTCCTGTTTATATTTGCCCTGATGATCTTGATTTTTCATGTATTGTAATAGTTATTGAGATTGAGAAGAACAATAATTTTATTTACTGTAATAGAGCTGGATACGTTAAGAATGATAATTATAATGTACATTGGAAATCATTTGGATTTTTGAAATGCTTTCCTGTAGCTAAGTGGCAATAAGCCTTTTGCATTGCTAAAAAGCTCTGCAAAATGTCCTAAAGATGAGTAACCAACAGCTTTAGCAACTTCTTTAACGGGGAGATCTGTGTATGCAAGAAGGTGTTCTGCATGGTCAATTCGCACTTTTTGTATATAATCTGCTATAGTCATTCCATAATAAGATTTGAAGGCACTCTTAAGTTTGGTGGTGCCCATGCATGCAATTTTGGCTAAAGAATCAATTGAAATCTTATCTGCATAATGATCATTTATATAAAGACCAAGGCTGTTAAGTAACTCAGTATCAGTGGAAGAAAGGGAAGCTTTGGTTTTTTCATTTAGCTTTCTGTGATGCTCAAAAATAAGGCAGAGTGCTTCTCTGACCTTTGCATCGTAAAAAAGCGCTGCCGATGAAGCAGAACCTTCATATTTCCATATATCCCAAAGAAGCTTCTTCATTTCGGGGAAGTCTGCTGTTTCATCAATACTTTTGAATGCAGTTTTAGGATCCACATAGGAAGGTCCAAAATTGTCCTTGAGGATTTGGTGAAAAAAGTCTGGACGATATTCGATACCGATGGAACGCACAGGAATATTACGATGAATTAGGGCGTGAAAAGGCTTATATCCTCCAAGAAAGCTTTTGATCACATGACAATTCAAGCTTTTATAGGGATTTAATTCTTCACCTGAAATGGATTCATACCAGGTAATACTAAGGCATTCCGGTAAATCCATATTTAACACAGCATCCTCTTTGTATGAAAAATCGTGAATTTTTATATTATATTGTCCGGGCATTTCATAGTACCAGTAATACCCTGTTCCCAATTCTGGATTAAACGTAAAGCAGTCTCCTCCCGGCGGAAAGCCTTTAGGAGTATCGCATAGATGGAAGTTAGCTTTTTTAAATATTTCTCTATAGTATTCTCTGTTATTCTTATTCATTTTAGTTCCAATCCGACAAACTAAGGTTAAAATCAGACTTAATGTACCATCCCCAATTGTACCAATCATGTTCTTTGATTACAATACATGATTGAACAAAAATGATTGGAGGCACGAAGGTTTATGAAAAACAAAAAGGAGAAAAAAGGTTTTTCTTTATTGATGGAATGGGCTGGTAAAGACAAGTATTTAATATATAATTCCGTCTTATTTGCACTTTTATCAAGTCTGTGTGGGATTGTTCCGTATCTAATATTCTACAGACTAATAGATTCCGCAGTGGATGGAACCCTAAGTACCAGATATGGCATCAATTTGGCATGGGTTCTTATCATATTTACTTTTATAAGAGTAGTCTGTAATGCTGCCGCATCATTGTTTTCACATAAGGGGGCTTACAATACCCTTTTTAAAGTCAGATGTATGGTAACTGAACATATGGCCAAAATGCCTATGGGAGCCTTGAACGAAAGAAGCCTTGGTGAAATCAAATGTGTTATGAATGAAAGCATCGAAAAACTGGAATTATTTTTGGCCCATAATATTCCGGAACTTGTTTTGTATTTATCGGGGCCTATAGTGATGTTTTTCTGGCTTTTTTCTGTTAATCATAAATTGGCACTTATCAGCATTCTTCCTCTTGTATTTGTTGTCATTGTGTTAATAGGTATGTTTACGAAATTCTTTAAATTCATGTACAGAATCAATACATCAGCAGGGAGTCTTTCAAATACTGTCTCTGAATATGTTAATGGAATGAGACTTATTAAAGCTTATAACATGAGCGTTAAATCCTTCCAAAAGTATTCAGATGCAATTGAAGGACAGTTCACGATGTGGAGCGATATTTCCATAGCAACAGGTCCCCTATACGCCATATATGTAGTTTTATTAGAGTACGGAATACTATTTTTGGTTCCGGCAGGAGGATGGTTATACGTTCACGGACATATTACTGCTGGAGTACTTCTTTTGTTCGCGTTTATAGGGACACAATATCTTACGGATATTAGACCTTTGCAGGAACTGTCTAACAATCTGTCGTTTGTATTAAACGGAGTTAATCAGGTAAAAGAAATTTTGGATGTTTCCGTGTTTGAGGGCGGACAGGCCTTTCCACAAAAACATGATATATCAGTACAGAATGTGAGTTTTTCATATGACGATAAGGTAAAAGTACTTGAAAATGTAAATCTTGAAATTGGTGAGGGTGAGCAGATTGCAGTTGTTGGCGCATCCGGTGAAGGAAAAACGACATTAGTACAACTTATCTCCAGATTTTATGATGTAAGT
>JAILEJ010000240.1 GCA_024688095.1 Butyrivibrio sp. | reverse complement strand
CGATGCAAAGAGAATTCTTAATGAAAACCCAAATCTTAGAATTCTTGGTGTAACAGGAAGCTTTGGTAAGACAAGCGTAAAATACTATCTTACAACTCTTTTGTCAGAGGGTTACAGAGTGCTTATGACACCTGAAAGCTTCAATACACCAATGGGAATTGTAAGAACCATAAGAGGCGAGCTTAAACCTATTCATGACATTTTTATCTGTGAGATGGGCGCAAGGCATCTTCATGATATAAAAGAAATTACTGATATTGTTCATCCAGATGATGGTGTGGTTACATCAATTGGCTATCAGCACCTTGAGACCTTCCATAGCCTTGATAATATTATCAGCACCAAGTATGAACTTCTTGATGCGGTTGAGGAAAAAAAGCAGCAGGGTAAGGGCATAGGTGATCATCTTAAGTTTGTAAACGGTGATAATGAGATAATCAGAAGCCATATGAATCACAAGGATGCAATTACCTATGGACTTAATGAAGGAAATGACTATAGAGCCACAGATATTGAGGTTTCAGCGGCTGGAACAACATTTAGAGTAACAGCTCCTGATAAGAGCAGCGAAGTATTCCAGATGAAACTTGTCGGAAGACATAATGTAGAAAATGTTGTAGGCGCGATTGCAGTTGCAAACAGCTTCGGAATTGAGCTCTCCAAGCTTAAGACTGCAGTAAGAAGACTTCAGTCAGTACCACACAGACTTGAGCTTAAGAGACATGGAAATGTTTCTATTCTTGATGATGCTTATAACTCTAATCCAAACGGAGCGGCAGCAGCACTTGAAACTCTTTCAATGTTCAAGGATACAGTTAAGATCCTTGTAACACCAGGAATGGTTGAGCTTGGAGCCAAAGAAGATGAGTACAACAAAGACTTTGGTAAGCAGGCGGCAGCAGCATGTGATTACATAATTCTTGTCGGAGAGCATCAAACAAAGGCTATCAAAGAAGGCGCTTTGGAAGCAGGCTTTGCAAGCGATAGAATTCATGTTGTTTCAGCATTTACAGAAGGTGCAAAGCTCATGTATGAGCTTGAGGCAGGAAGAGAGAGAGTAATCCTTTTGGAGAATGACCTCCCGGATAATTATTGATATTTGAAAAATAAAATTGAAAAATAATTTTTTTTGACTAGAATGGTAAGAAGGAAAGGAAGAATAATTCAATCTGTAAGTAGACGACTGAATTATAAGAATGGAAAATGAGTTTAAAAGTAGCAGTAGTTTTTGGTGGAAAGAGCACAGAGCATGAGATTTCAATCATCTCTGCAATTCAGGCAATAGGATATATAAACAGAGAAAAATACGAAGTAATACCTGTTTATGCAACAAAGAATACAGACTTTTATGTTGGAGAAGTTGTAGATAAAATCGAGGAATATACAAATATTCCGGCTCTTTTGAAAAAGAGTACACAGGTAGTGTGGATCAAAGAAGGCGATAAAGTAAACTTATACAGATTCCCAATGAAGAAATTTGGAAATAACGTAGTAACAAGCGTTGATGTGGTATTCCCTATCGTACATGGCACAAATGTAGAAGATGGAACTCTTCAGGGATATTTTGCAACTATGGGACTTCCTGTTGTAGGTTGTGATGTTTTATCATCTGCAGTTGGAATGAATAAATATGTTATGAAAACAGTTCTTAAGGATAATGATATACCTGTTCTTGATTGCAAATGCTTCACATGGAAGGATTACGAGAACATAGATAATATCGTAGAGACAGTAGAAAAGAACTTCTCATATCCAGTAATTGTAAAACCACTTAACCTTGGTTCAAGTATCGGAATCAGCAAGGCAGATAATAAAGAAAAGCTTGTTGAAGCGCTTGATCTTGCATTTGAATTTACAAAGAAAATCCTTGTTGAGCCAGCAGTTACAAAGCTCAAGGAGGTTAACTGCTCAGTACTTGGTGATTATGAAGAGGCAGAGGCTTCTGAGGTAGAAGAGCCTGTTAACTCAGATGAAATCTTAAGCTTCGAAGATAAATATATTAGCGGAGCAAAGGGAAGCGGTGCCAAGACTGGTACATCAGGCGGCTCAAAAGGAATGGCATCACTTAAGAGAAAAATACCTGCTGACATTACAGATGAGCAAAGGACAAAAATAAGAACTATGGCAGTAGAAGCGTTTAAGGTACTTGGCTGCAGCGGAGTATCACGAATTGACTTTATGATCGATGAGTCAAATGGCAACATTTACCTTAACGAGATAAATACAATTCCTGGTTCACTTTCATTCTATTTATGGGAACCACTTGGAAAGAAATATGCAAACCTTCTTGATGACATGATACAGCTTGCACTTAAAGCAGACAGAGAAGCGAACAAGATGGTTTACACCTTCGAAAGTAACGTCCTTGAAGGCATACACCTTGGAGGCGGCTCCAAAGGATCTAAGATGTAATACTTACGAAAAATTCCTTTGGTCTAACAAAAGAAATAT
>JAILEJ010000237.1 GCA_024688095.1 Butyrivibrio sp. | reverse complement strand
CTTGAATGATAAAAGCTTTATGGATTTTAAGCGCTTTAGTGCAAAGACTTATGGTGAATACAGGGAAGCTTTTTATGCAGCCAAGGATTGCAGAGTATATGCAGGAAAGAAATCCACTGATAATATGCTTATGAAATATTACGAGAGATTTTTTGACCTATCTGATATAAAAAAGATGATGATGCTTGATGGCGAAAGTATAGAAGATCTTGAAAGCTGTGATTTAATTCGTAACAGATGTGGAAAACTACAGCCCTATACGGATGCAATTGTGGACATCGTAGAGACTTTATATAACAGGTTTGATGAGGTAAAAAGAGAAGCTGGCGTTGTTGATTTTAATGACATGGAGCACTATGCCCTGAATATACTCACAAATGAAGATGAAGATGGAAACCTTGTTCCATCAGATATTGCAAAGGAGCTGGGCAGTTTCTACAGGCAGATAATGATCGATGAATATCAGGACAGTAACCTTGTTCAGGAAGAGATTCTGTCTTCTATTGCAAAGGGAAATGAGAGTGGAACCACGCATATGTTCATGGTTGGTGACGTGAAGCAGAGTATTTACAGCTTCCGTCATGCAAGACCGGAACTTTTTATGGGTAAATTTGACAGATTTGAACCTGAAGAACTCTATGTGGGAAAAAAGCCGGCTGGTGAAAGTGATGCTGCAGGTGAGGATGCTATAGCTGGTGAAAGTGATGCTGCAACTGAAGGTTTGGAAGGTGCGTCGAAGTCTTCTGAGAATACAGAAATGGATTCTTATGCAGCAGCCAGAGAAGGAAAGAATATCAGAATTGTTTTAGATAGAAATTATCGAAGCAGAATTGGAGTTCTTGAGCAGGTAAATGTTATTTTTAAGATGCTCATGCGTAAGAGTCTTGGCGGCACTTCCTATGGAGAAGCAGAAAGCCTTAAGTATGGCGGCCTTTTTGAAAAGGGAGATCAGTCAATGATAAATACCGGTAAGCCTTTTGATCTCCATGATTACAATACCGAGCTTATTCTGGTCGAGACTAATAACCGCAAAGATCTTTTCTCAGATCGTAATGATGTCGACAACTCGTGGATGGACAAACGCTATAGTGGATATGAACTAGAGGCGATGGCAATAGGTAAGAGAATTCTTGAAATGAAAAATTCAGGTCTTCTTATTGCGGATACTGATGAAAATAAGAATGAGATTAAGCGTGAACTTAGATTTTCTGACATAGTAATACTTCTTCGTTCTGCAGGAAAAGAAGGAAACAAATATAGAAATATCCTTACCAACATGGGAATACCTGTTTCGTCTGAAGGAAAAACAGGTTACTTTGATACAGTGGAAGTTCAGATTGTTATGAACTATCTGAAACTAATAGATAATCCAATACAGGATATTCCATTTGTAAGCGTTTTAAAATCATCATTTGTAGGATTTTCAGATGAAGATCTCGCATTGATAGAAATTCATTCAGATGCAAAGTCTTTTTATGAAAAGGCTCTTTCATTTATAAATAAAAAGGGCCTTAAAGGTAGACAAATTGAGCTTCAGATAAGATTAAAGGAATTTGTTGAAGGACTTGAAAGCTATAGAAGAGCGGCAAGAAGTCTGTCAGTATATGATCTTCTTAGCAGTCTTTACTATGGTGAAAAAGGCTTTTATGACATAGTGAAGTGTCAGAAGGGCGGGGAGCAGAGAGCAGCCAATCTTGATGTCCTTTTGCAGAAGGCACTTGAAATTGGTAGTAATGGGAACCGCAGCATTCTTGACTTTACTCATTATATAGATAATCTCAAGAAAAAAGATGTTGATTATGGCGAAGCTGATGTTACAGGGGAGAACGCTGATACAGTTAAAATCATGACTATCCATAAGAGTAAAGGCCTTGAATTTCCTGTTGTCTTTCTTGGAATGACAGGCAAGAAGTTCAATGATATGGATACGAGAAATAAAGTCATTATGGATAACGATCTTGGAATGGCTTTTACTGATTTTAGTTTTGATGAAAGATTTAAGAGTGAATGGGTCTATAAGAAATTCATTGCTGCAAATATAAAGCGTAACATGAAAGCAGAGGAACAGAGAGTTCTTTATGTTGCACTTACGAGAGCAAAGGAAAAGCTTATTATAGTTGGAAGTATGGATTTTTCTGCAAAGACAACTGCAAAAAATACAGACCCGGTTGATGTATATGATACAAAGTTTGAAGACTATTTTTCTACTTTTCAGAAAGCATATAATACAAGACTTCTTAATGCAGAGGAAGACAACAGCTATTATAAGTGGATATTGTCAGCTCTGTATGGAAATTCTGCATTTACCATGGCAAGAGCAAAGTATAAAAATATGATGCTTAAGAAAATAGCAGTTATGCAAAAAGAACTTGAGCCAGGTGAAGAAAGAATCTATGAAATCCCAGAGGTAAGTGTATCTCTTGAAGAAATCAAAAAGGGTGCAGAAATAAAGGATTGTCTCAGAGTTGGTATTGTATCAAATGAGATGGCAGTAAAGACATATGAAAAGATAAAGGAGAACCTGCCTGAAGAAGAGAGAATATCAAGTTCTGGAATAAACGATGGTGATTTTGGTGATGCGCATGAGGGGCTCACAGAGCGTTTGGACAGGCAGCTTCACTTTGTATATCCGTTTGCCAATAAAAATAAATATCCTTCAAAAGTAAGTGTCTCAGCCTTGAAGGCTGCAAGCCATGAAGACCATGGTTATAAAACAGCAGATGAAAATGAAGTGGGTATTCTTGAAGAGCAGATTTACAGCCTTATTAATGATGAAATGGAAGAGAATGAAGCTTTTGATTCTACTATTCCGTCTTTTATGAAGACTGAAGCTGAAAAAAAATATGTCCCTGCAAATGAACTTGGTACCACTTATCATAAGCTTATGGAGATGCTGCCTTTTGAAAATATGGAGGCACTAAAGGATGATGAATCTGTAAAAGTTTATATTAAATCTCTTTCAGATAAAAAACTTATTCCTGTTAATCATTCAGATTATATTGTGGATAATAAAAAGCTTTTTGATTTTGTTTGTGGATTTGTTCATAGTTCTTCAGATGTTTTAAAGGGCATGGAGGATGCATC
>JAILEJ010000232.1 GCA_024688095.1 Butyrivibrio sp. | reverse complement strand
TTTATCAAGAAGTTCCCAGGCACGTTTCTTGTTTATTACCTGATGGGACTCCCATTTATCATCTTCAGGATTTTCAACATAACCAAGGACAAATATAAATGACTTTGTTTCTCCTGGTTCAAGGGATACATTAAGCTGATGTGATGCGATTGGAGACCATCCGCTTGCAACTGAGTTGTGAGATTTACCCTCAAGTACAACATCAGGATGATCAGGACCGTTATAAGCACCAAGAAATTCATCGCGGCTTGTATCAAAACCATCAACCTTCGCGTTTACTGAATATACAGCGTAATGATTACGTCTTTCTCTATATTCTGTTTTGTGGAAAATAGTGCTATCTATAACCTCAACTTCTCCGGTGCTTAAGTTTCTCTGGAAATTTTTCATATCATCATCTGCATTCCATAAGCAGAATTCTACATATGAGAAAACCTGAAGGTCAGTTTTTGTCTTTCCGTCATTTGTTATTTTGAGCTGAGTTACTTCACAGCTGTCATTCATAGGAACAAATGTAAGAAGAGAAGCTTTTATATCATCCTTTGATGATGTGAACCTGCTGTATCCAAGGCCATGTCTGCATTCATAGGAGTCAAGGTCAGTTTTTACAGGCTGCCAGCCAGGGTTCCATACAGAATTACCATTTTTTATATAAATGTATTTACCATTATTATCATAAGGTACATTGTTGTAACGATATCTTGTAAGCCTAAGGAGTTTTGCATCTTTATAAAAAGAGTATCCTCCACAGGTATTAGATATTAATGAAAAGAAATCTTTATTACCAAGATAATTAATCCAGGGTAATGGTGTCTTTGGAGTAGTGATTACATACTCCCTGTTTGCATCATCAAAAAATCCGAATTTCATAAATCCTCCGATCTAAATATTACTAAAACGTTTAAGTAAAATTTCAACAATAATTATACGAATAATATCCTTATTATTCAACCGGAAAAATTAAAGTTCAAATCCGGAAATATTATGAAAGACGTAGGGTTTGAAATGCGTTTGGATTTGAGCTATCCAATGTGATAAAGAATGTTATATAAAAAGAAATCAGCTGAGATGATAAAAAATAATCTGCTTTTACTTACGTAAAAATTTCAAAAATAGAACGGAAACTAAAAAGTTTATTTTAGTTTTTATTAGTGCTTAAAATGTTAAAAATAAAGAGGAGTACATATCAAAGAAATGTGTTATATGTGACTATAATTAACGAAAACGTTTAAGTAGTACAGTAATTAATTATTAAGATATTATTATGGCAGTCAGAAAAATCCTAACGGGCAAGGTAGAGGGAAAAATGAGTGAAAAAATCAATTCACCCAAACAAAAACGAAAGAAATTCTTAAGACAAAATAAAGGAAAAATTATGAAAAAACCTTGATTTTACTAGATATATACAAAAAAAATTAATAAATACAATTTCTTGTTGCTTTTCTGAATGATATATTGTATAATAAAGATACGAAAACGATTAAGAATTAATAATTTTTTAGTGATTTGTTCGACTCCATGTTTATAGAGAAAGTTTTTGTTGTTATTTGTTTTTATGAGCGGAGTTTTCCATTTTGTTTCTTATATGAGGGTGTGAGATTTAATGCATGGACTTCTAACAAGAATCTGAAAATTATTTTTTTGAAAGTTTTCCAAATTTTTTTAATTTAAGGGTTAAGTTATTTACAGAATAGTCGATATAGAATATGTAAATAAATTCATTAGCCTCCTTTAAACAAAACTAAACCCTAAAGTTTTGTTTTTGCTCTCCTTATTTTATAAAATTCCTTGCAAAGTGCGTATGCTCCCCGGCATACGCATTTTTGCGTGTAAAAATATATTACTGTGATATAATGAATTAGTGTCTTATTATGCAGAAATAATAAGGTCAGTAGCATATTACCAGTCAGATATGAATCACATTTAAAAGATAAAAAATTGTACGTCAAATAGAAATATTAGTTGTATTTAAGGAGATTTAATATGACCATGAAGGAATTTGATTTTGAAATAGTCAAAAATCCAGAAATATATAAGATTGGAACGGTTAGAGCCCATTCTGATCATGAATTTTATAGAAATGAGAACCACCATGTTGGTGAGATGTCTGATTTTAAATATTCATTAAATGGTGTATGGAAATTTGCCTATGCCAAAAATTATGATCTGGCAGAACCGGATTTTTACAAAAATGAGTATGACTGCAGAAAGTGGGATGAAATAAGAGTGCCCGCTCATGTTCAGATGGAAGGATATGGAGCGCCTCAGTATGTAAATGTTCAATATCCCTGGGATGGTCATGAAAAAATAGTTCCTGGCGAAATACCAGCTGTTTTTAATCCTGTGGCAAGCTATACCAAATATTTTAATCTTCCGGAGAAAATGAAGGAGGGTCCTGTTTATATTTCTTTTCAGGGTGTGGAAAGCGCCTTTGCTTTGTGGATAAACGGGGAATTTATTGGATATAGTGAGGATACATTCACACCTTCTGAATTTGATCTTTCAGAATATGTTAACAGAGATGGTGAGAATAAGCTTAGCATTATGGTGTTTAGATTTTCATCAGGAAGCTGGCTTGAAGATCAGGACTTTTTTAGATTTTCAGGCATTTTCAGAGATGTATATCTTTATACTGTTCCAAAGGTTCATGTTAAGGACATGAGAGTAAAAACTCTTCTTGATGATAAATATGAAGATGCTCAGCTTGAACTTGATCTGGACGTTACTGGAACTGGAAAGGCTAAGATATTTCTTTTTAAAGACGGGCAGGAGATTTTAAAAGAGAGTATAGAGCTTGACGGAGAGACAAAATGTATATTTGATGTGAAAAAGCCTCTTAAATGGAGCGCAGAAGCACCAAATTTATATGAGCTTAAGATAGAAGTTCAGGATGAAAATAGAAACCTTATGGAAGTTATAAAGGAAAATGTTGGTTTCAGACGTTTTGAACTTATAAATAATGTAATGTGTCTTAATGGCAAAAGAATCGTATTCCACGGCGTTAACAGACATGAGTTTTCATCCGTTTCAGGAAGGTGTATCAGTGAGGATGATATCAGAAAAGATCTGATAGTCATGAAAAAGAACAATATTAATGCGGTAAGAACAAGTCATTATCCAAATAATACAGTTTTTTACAGAATGTGTGACAAGCTTGGATTATATGTTATAGATGAGACAAATCTTGAAACGCATGGCACCTGGGAACCTGTTTTAAGGGGAATTGAACCAAGAGAATATGCTGTTCCGGGAGACCGAAAGGAATTTGCAGAAAACGTAATTGACAGAGCTCATAATATGTTTGAAAGAGACAAGAATCATGCCTGCGTTCTTATATGGTCATGCGGAAATGAATCTTTTGGCGGAAAAGACCTTTTTGAAATGCATGAGAAATTCCATGAATGGGATGATACAAGACTTGTGCATTATGAAGGCGTTGCAAACGATAACAGATATGAAGATACCTCTGATATGGTAAGCCGTATGTACTCAACTGTGGCAGATATCAAGAAGTATCTGGCGGAGCATAGGGACAAACCATATATAAATTGCGAATACACCCATGCTATGGGAAATTCCTGCGGGGCAATGTTTAAATATACCGACCTTGCATACGAGGATGAACTTTTCCAGGGCGGATTTATATGGGATTATATTGACCAGTCTATCACCTGCAAAGACAGATATGGAAATGAATTCCAGGCATATGGCGGAGATTTTGATGACCGTCCAAATGATGGAAGCTTTAGTGGCAATGGAATTGCTTATGGTGGACCTAGAACCCCGTCCCCAAAGGTTCAAGAGGTAAAATACAATTACCAGAATATATCTGTAGCTTTTGATGATGAAATAGTTATAATAAATAGAAATCTGTTTACTGATACAAATGAGTTTAACTGTATTTTCAGCCTTGAAAAAGAAGGCGAAATGATTGATATGTGTATGCAGAAGGTTAACTGCGAGCCGCTTTCACAGACAAGAGTAAAGGTGCCTTTTGAAATTCCGGATGATGGCAGCGAATATGTGCTTACAGTTTCATTTGTGCTTTGCAAAGATACTGACTGGGCAAAGGCCGGACACGAGGTATCTTATGGCCAGAAGGTTTATGGAACCTATGATTACAAAAAAGAACTGGCAAAGAAGGCTCAGCAGACAGTTTCAAGCTGCGGAAAGCTTTCGGTTACAAAGGGCTATGTGAATCTTGGAATTAAAGGCGATGATTTTGAAATA
>JAILEJ010000227.1 GCA_024688095.1 Butyrivibrio sp. | reverse complement strand
AGTAATTTTTCCTTCCACAAGAACTGTTACATCATAAACGCTACCTTTCTCGAGTCCACCCTGTATAATGATATCATCATTTTTCTTGCTATTTAATAAATAGCTGTGCTCAATAATTATAACATTACAGTCAAGAACTATCTCTAATAATCTTTTTATTGCTGCTTTAGTACCCTTCATTTTATTAAGATTATAGAGTTCCTTAACCAGCTTTCTTAGTACATCTTCTGACAAAAAACCACCATGCAGATCAATACCCATCCAGCTACTGTATAATTCCAATAATTCAGTCGAACAGGTATCCAGATCAAGTATCTCATGCATATTATCAATCTTATCCTGCATATCATTGTATATACTTGAATATATGGATAAATATCTGTGAAAGAAACTATCTCTGTCATGATATATTTCTGGGAAAGTATTCATAAAGTTATCACCAATGGCATTAACCTTTATGTTGGATAAATAAGCCTGTCCCTCTCCAAATACTTCTATTGCAATATAAAGATATCTTCCTTTTAAATTATACAACAAAACATCTTTCTGACTTATAAATCTGGTAGCACCAAGCTGTTGCATCATGAGCACCTTTTTGGTTCCATCAATATCAGGGTCAAGAAGATATTCCTGTATATTCACAAGTCTGTTCTCGCTATCATAAAAGGATTCTTCATCATGTGCAAGTACATAAGCATAATATATCATATCCTCGTCAATTAAGATATCAAACGACAATCTTCCCCATGTACTTTCCTTATCCACACCATCAAGAGGTGGAATAAATATACTATGGAATAATGAGTCCTTATCAAGTAAGAGGCTATTATCTTCCATCATATCAAAGCCAGTAATACAGCTACGCTTTAATCTATTCTTTTTTATTGAATACTGTACTCCTGCCATTTAAGTCCTCCAAAAATCATTCTTCATAAGTAACAATTTCCAACTGCACATCTCCAAGATAACACAGACAGTTTTCTTTTGGATAAATATCAGAATCCTGAAGAGTAGCAATCTTAGGATTTTCCGGGCTAAGTGAAAGCTCATATACAAACTGTACGCAATCAAGAGTTTCTATTCCATGAAAAACATCCTCGAATCTCAAAACATCACCAAAATTCTTGGAAGATTCAATATAATTTATCTCTCTTGAAAGTTTTTCCATAATTTTTTCTCTGCATCCGGAATAATGTCTCTTTACATATATAGTTCCCTTTACAGAAACAGCAGCATATACAGGCTGTATTATCTGGAATCTTGTTGTAATAAGTCTTCTTTCCTCTAGCCTGTCACTTATCTCTTTTATATAAATATCTGACAAAGTAGGCCATTCATCATCTGTTCCAGGCATTACAGATATTCTTACAAGATTATCTGCTGCATTAATCTTTGCATGTGCCTTTTTTATACATAATCCTGGTGTTGTCTTTACTATCTGCTCATAGTCTGCTGCTGTTACCGCAGTATATGGGGTATTCATATCCTTTGCAAAACGTTTTCTTACATCTTCAAGTTTCTCTCTAAATACTCCACCAGTTCCTCTTCCTGGATTATAAAATTTAATATCCGGATAAGCCTCACAAACAAGCTCATTTCCAGAAAGTATATTTCCTTTATCTCCATCCGTTACAGCAATCATTCCAATGAAGAGCTCAGCTCCTATATAATCGCCTGCATCCTCTATTATTATCTTGCCATCATTTTCCAGAAGATGATAATAAAGGTCGTCCTCACCTTTCTTTTCAGGTCTGACAAAATCATATATATTTTCACCATTCTCATCAACACGTCTGGCTATAAGGCAAAAGCTGTCTCTTACTATATGTTTTGCAGGAATTTCAATTTCCTGATTATCATAGCCTATAACTTTTCCAACATTGTAAGAACGCATCATTTCTTCATTGTAAATAATTACTCTTACACAATCCTTGACTTTAATAGGTTCATATCCAAATCTTTCTTTATCAAAGGTTATTCTAAAAGACCTGCTGCCTGTTTCTTCAAATATACAGAATCTTCCAACTCCGCCTCCTCTTGAAAGCTCATATCTTCTATATGCTGAACCTTTTTCTTCTTTAGCAAATACTGCTATATATGGTTCTTCATCAATAGTTGACGTTATTTCAATATTGTCTGTCTTATTTGTAGTAATGCAGATACTTTTAGTATCTTTTTGCCATACTTCAAACAAAAATCCTTCAACTGCAATAAGCTTTGGTCTTACATCATACTCTGCCTTAGTTAGAGTAGCTCTTATACAATATGCTTCTTCAGGACCATTTTTGTATATTGCCGGCTTGTCATTTCCAAAGGAAAACTTAACTTCACCACTGAACTGAAATGCACCAGTATAATCTCTTGCTTTAAGATCTTCAAAACCTTTTTCTGTATAGTATTCCCATTTTACTTGGGCAAAAATTGACTCCGTTCTATTCTCAACAGTATTACGATTATTTTTTTCATCCATATTAATATAAAAGATAGTTTCCTTTATATTATCCGGAATATTATCAACCATAATGTATACACTGTCTCCAACCTTAGGATCATCTCCAAAAAGTTTGGCTGCAAGCATTACCTCTCTGTCACAGCAATAAGATATATCATGATATTTATCTTCATAATATGAATAAATGCCAATAACATGACTTCCACCCACTTCTAACTGCTTAGAAGTCTCATAACAAAGATCGCCGATTTTAAATTTCTGCATTGGCTTTAACAATACAGGTTCTTTTAAGTTATCGGAAGATAATAATAATCTTGCACACTTACCTTTTCTTGGAGTAAATCCGACCATCTTAAAAAGTGCACTTCTTGCTCTGTAAGATAATTTAGTTATTGAATCACCCTGAAGAGCATTAAATAAAGTCAGATTCTCAAGAACCGTCATTCCAGGATCTGACGGATTAAAATTTGTCCATTCAGGAGAAATCAGAGGAATCTTTGTAATAGCCTCATTTATTCTGTCTTCATATGATTTGTTCTGAAGTTCTTTTACAATCAGCATTTTTTATCCTTCTCAATCATAAATTATATGAACATTATGCTTTCCACTCTTACATACCATAAATGGTGTAACCTCAAGATCTGTTATATCCACTTCTTTATCACCATTATGATCAGCATATTTTCCGATAATCGCAATTCTCTTAACTATAGCTTTACTCTTAAGAATGCTAAGTCTCATAAGTATCTGAGATTTCTTTGGAATAGTACCAATATTCCATCCTGCATGTGATGCATATGTTACAGGATGCAAATAAGCTGTAAGAACATCTCTTATCTGTGCCTGAATTTCGAAGCTGTCGTCTATATTTGCAACCTCTACCCACACATTAACTGATATTTCAACAAATGTAGGCTCAACAATGTGAATGTTATCTTCATCAATTGTGATTTCGCAGCTTTCAAGCAGATGCTGTTTGAGCTGTCTTGCAATATTATGGAAAGAGAATGAACCACTCATAAAATCTTTCATTAAAATAACAAATGATATATCAGCTGGTGTTCCTTTTCCATTAATTGTTTTGCCACAAACTATTTCAACTTTATCGATAGCATCAGAATAGTTAAGTATTACATTTTTGTAATCACTAATACTTACAAGTCTGTTCCTTGAATGAATAATACTAGCACCTCTCTTGAGTGCACTTGGTATAGTTTCAAGTCCGCTTCCGCCATAAGCCCTTACAGGGTTCGTCAGGCTATCAATATATGGAACATTTCCAAGAAAATCTGTAATTCGGTATTTACCAACATTTCCTTCTGCTCCATTTGTATATCTGGTTTTAACAGTAAATGCCACATCATCAGTTACTCTTGGAATATAACAGGATATACCATCGGAGAATATTATTTCTCCAAATAATCTGTCTATCATATAACATCTACGGCTTGGAGGATTATCAAAGCTGTCAGTTTCCTGCCACTTAATATAAACAGATGAAATATTTCCTACAAGATCCCGCTCAACACGGATTAAATCCGGTCTGTTCATATAATAATTTTCTATTTCCTGTTTAGTGATTGTGTTCTTCTCATTTACCCAAACTTCTGCATCAAGAACATTTCCTGCTGCCAGACTAAAATGCATATCCGGAAGACTCTCATCTATGAAATAACTACTTGGTTCTGCAGTAAATGTGTTGGTAACTGTAATCGCATTAGGAAGAATATGTGTTATTCTTGGCATAAACTTTATAGAATCTTCTACAGCCTGCTTAACACTTCTAACTATCCTTATCCAATATCTCTTTCTTTCCTCTACTTTTATATCACTCATATCTGAGGGTGGAATGAATCTGACTATACCTGATTTTGTAAAATCATCTGTATAATCAAGCACTCGCAATGGTCTAAACCCTTCTGAGCTGCTATACTCAAACCTGCAATTTACAGGATAAAGTCCCGCTGCATCTGCCACCTCAAAATATATACTTATAGGACCCGACTTCATAGGAGAATCAAATCCAAGATAAATAGCATCTTCAGTATAACCGCTTCCTCCCATGGCAATAAATCCATCGTCGCTAAACTGCCCCTGAGTGATATCCTTTTTTACAGTACCTGATATCATCTCAAGTTTGTCAGGCTTAATGAATTGATCTTCATAAGTATATGCAAATTTCATATCTGTAATATGAGGATAATGATGAATTGAAGGTCTTAAATAGCAATTATCAGACTTTACTATCTGCATCCTGATACATCTGCCACTATATGCACCAACGTCAGACTCTTTCCAGTCATCCGGACAATTAAAGCTAAAGGTATACTCACCTTCTCTGCCTTCTGCAAAAATTGTTCCTACTTCTATATTACAGTTTAATTTTTTCCATCCAAGTCCATTAAAATATTCAAAAGAAATTTCATTAACAATTGCATCAGAATATTGTTCGGTCCATACTGATCTTGGTTTTCTTTTGATAATTGTAAGTCGTTCTTCTTCCTGCTTTGCAGAAACAGTAAGATCTTTTTCTAAAAACTTTGTTTTAAAACTTATAGTAATTTTAGAGCCTGTCTTACTAAAGTATCTGTCATGTCCAATATAACATTCGTTATAAACGGAAAGTACATCTGTAAATGGATCAAAAGAATGTCTGTCATATTCCAGATTTCCATCTGTGACAAATTCTGGGGGTAATTCACCGCCTTTAGATGATATTCCAATTCCACCAATCTTTATATCCTTTACAAGTGAATTGGAAGCTTCAAGATAAATGATTGAATATTCCTTTTCTCCTACTTCGAATTTTCTGCAATCACCCGTCTTTACAAGTGCATATGTAGAACCATCCTCAAGCTTTGTTACACTATCAAACTCTTCTGCTCCATTTTTAGAAACATATTTAAAAGAAAGAGTTCCCTTATCAATAAGTTCTATTAGCTTATCACCTTCTGAAAATCTTATAAATATAGGATCATCAGAAACATCAAACAAATTCTCATGATACATTATGAGTACACTTCTACAGATAGAGTTTTCTTTTTCATTAAATAAAATAAAAGGCTTAAGTTGAGCTTCCTGTTCTTTCTGCCTTGCAAGTGCTTCGTCATCAAGATCCTCTTCATTTTTCTTCTTATATTCATCCTCATATATTTCCTGAGGACTCATTTTTCCAAGAAGAGGCGTAACTGTTCCATATTCATAATCCACCATAAATACATTTGTAAGCTTAGAGGATGTAACATAAAGATTTCTGTCAGTCTCAAAAATAACATCATTTGAATTTTCTTCATTTGCTGAAGCCACAAGTTTTGTACCCTTGGGAATTTCAGTTCCTGAAGAAACATTATCAATCATATTAAATACTACCAGACTCTTTGATGCCATTGCAGGATTAAGTGTAAGATCAAGCATATTAACAAATTCTGCCTGGTATCTTTCCATAATCCCATTTAAAGTATCTATGTTATCCTGCATCTGATATGCAAAAAGTTTTGCAATAGTAGCGCCTATATCAGGATTTTCTGCATCATAGTGCCACTCAGGCGTATAACTATGAGAAAGTTCTTCTATTCTATTTTCTATATCCTGCACTCTTCTATTATCAACATTTCTCATTTTCATTCCTCAAGCTTCATATGATTTTTTGTCACTTCGATCCAAAAATCTTGCAAACAGGCCATTCCAAGGCGACTAACGTCGCAGGGCCTATTTGCCTCTCGCATCACTTTCTCACGAAACCCGCAGCAAGTGCGGATTTCTGTTTTATGTTTTCAAGAAGTCATATTTTTTGGTTTTTCTATCTATTTATACGAAAAACTTTCAAATCAGGGCTATATTTCCTCTTCAATCTCAGGTTCATAGTATTCGTTTTCTTCCTCTTCAACATCTTCGTCAATATTCAGATAGAATGGAAATACAAGATTATCCCTGGAATTTGTTGCTGCAACAACATAGTCAATATTTATTAGCATATATTCATTACTGTTAGATAACTGCATATCAATATCAACATCAGCTATACGAGGTTCCTGTGCAAGAATAGCCTGGCACAGATCTCTTTGCATCATGGACATTGCTGTAGGTCCTGTACTCATAAATGCATATCCCATTATGTTCGTGCCAAAATCAGGTCGCGTAAGCCTTTCTGTGAGGCCAGTCATCAAAATTATATATATAGACTCTTTAACGCTCTGATTTCCAGAAACAGTTTTAATTCTTCCTGTAGCTTTATCTATTTCAAAAGGAAATTTAGCTCCTGTTCCAAGGAAGCTGTTCTCATCTGTCTTCATATTATCTCCAATCTATCAACCAAGCTTTATAGGTGTTCCTGATACATTTACAGGACCACTGCTTTCAAGTTTTAGCATTGAATTACCGGTAAGAGTAACATTACCTCCTTCAATCTTAGCTGTATTATTAGATGTTATAGAAGCTGAATTACTAGCTTCCATTGTTATCTTTGTACTCTTTATCTGAAGTGTCCCGTTATTTCCATTCATTATAAGTTCAAGATTATCTCCCACCTTGATTGTAAGCTTGGTTTTTGCAGTAATCTCCATCTGACCATTTTCGGTCTTCATTACAATCTGGTTCTCACCATCTTTATCCGATATCTTTATTTGCTTCTTTTCATTATTTAGTTCAATTTTATGGGCTTCTGTGGAGGTCTTTATTGTAATTTTGTCATTAGCCCCCTGGCCCTCTGCATTATCCTCAAAGGAAATAGTATTCCCATTTTTTGTCTTTATTTCCTTATGTGTATTATTCTCATCTGCCAGTTTCTTGGTAAAATTAAATGTACTCTTAGGCACGCTTCCAATTACATATGGTCTGTTAATATCACCATTTTCAAAAACAACAAGTACCTGATCTCCTACCTCTGGTAAAAAATAATGTCCCCAGTCCTGTCCTGAATAAGGATAAGCAACTCTGGCCCATACCTGTTTTTCTTCCTCATAATCTCTTGCAGTAATAGAAATTCTGATAAGACCTGGATTGTTCATGTCATAGTTTTTGGTAACCTGTCCAATAACTACTCCAAACATTCTATTTTCACCCAGATCAGTTTTTTGTATTTGCCTTTGTGATACTTCATCTAATATGTCAAAAAGCGGCATTTGTAATATCTCCTATTCCACCAAGTCCCTTAATACCTGTTAATGATTCTAAATCTAATCCACCGGAAAGCATATCCATACCGGAATTTAAAGCATCATATCCTGCCGAAAGTTCATCGAGTCCCTCCGAAAGTTCATCAAGACCAGATGATAATTCATCAAGTCCAGCTGCCACATCACCAATTCCCGACATAAGATCAGAACCG
>JAILEJ010000183.1 GCA_024688095.1 Butyrivibrio sp. | reverse complement strand
TCATTTTTGTTTCTCGTCAGCAGGAATACTAATATTCCTATCAGGAATAAAATCAATATTCCCAAAATAATCACAATTATTTTTTTGTTCGATTTCTTTTCTTTTTCCATACTTCCCCCGTACTGGCTTATAACAAGATTTTTTATGAATAAAAATATTACAATTATTCCATATTAATGAAATTAATATTCTACATCTATTTTATTATATTATGGTTTTTACGATTTATCAAATTTTATTCACATTTTTAAGTTAAAAAAAGCTTGTTTTTCCACTTTTTATTCAAAATAATCTCTCAATTATTTGTCACTCTGTTCGAAAACATATACAAATCATTAATTATAAAAAAGACCTCCGAAGTAAAGATGGGCTGTGCACCAAAAACGTCTGACATTTTAGTCTGACTTTCTGGCAACGATACGAGCCTTCTTTACTTCAGAGGTCTTTATAAATATATAGATTATTTGACATTAATGCTGTTTGATATTCCTGTTTTTTTGATCATAGCTGAATACTTTGATTTACAGGATGATGGAACCTTAATTGTTGCAGAAGCCTTTATTCCTTTAAAAGCATTTTTGCCAAAAGATGTAATATCTTTTGATTTAATAATAATAGTCTGCAGGTTCTTACATTTTAAAAATGCTTTTTTACCAATTCTTTCGATTCCTGCTGAAATAGTAACTTTTTTAAGCTTTTTGCAACCATAAAAAGCTTTTGCAGCTACTGCTTTTACATAATAAGTCTGCCCATCATAGGTTACCGTTGAAGGAACTGTAATATTTTTTATCTTCTTATTTGATGGCTTTACAAATGTTACTTCTGCTTCGTCTATAACAACATAAGATGCTTTATTATATGTAAACTTCGTTCCAATTTCTGCATATATAACATCATCTGATTCATCTTCGGTATAATCCTCAGAAACATCTGAATCAGTATCGCTCGATGAATCTTCTGAATCTGAAGATTCTGATGTAGAAGTACTGCTTGTTGAACTACTTGAGTTCGAGCTACTTGAGTCTGAACTGCTTGAGCTTGAACTACTTGAGCCTGAACTACTTGAACTATCGGAACCTGTACTACCTGAACTTGAACTACTTGAGTCTGAACTGCTTGAGCTATCAGAACCTGTACTACCTGAGCTTGAACTACTTGAGTCTGAACTGCTATCTGTATCACTATTCGTAGAGCTTACTGTGACCAGGCAGGTAGCTGTATATCCAGTTGAAGTATGAGTCGCTGTAATTTGTGCACTTCCCGCTGATACACCTGTGACCAATCCGGACGAACTTACTGTTGCAACGTTTTCATCCAAGCTGCTCCAGGTAAAAGACGTATCTGTAGAATCCGTAGGCATAACTGAAGCTGTAAGTGTAAATGTATCACCTTCTTCAATCGTATTAACATATAAATTTAGAAGCGCTGCTGTTACATCACTTGAAGATGTATATGCCGATAAATTTGAATAACAGTAAGTAGTAGATGTAGCAGTTTCAGTTAGAAGCGCTCCGACATAATTTCTGTTATGATAATATGTCGTTGTTGAATTCAATGATATATATGAAGTAGTGCTATTCTTTTTATAATACTTGGTTCCTGCTGCAAAAGTCTTCTGCGTCATGTCGGCAGTTATAATATTGTAATATCTGTGAGTAAATTCTGGATAATCAATATAATCCTGTGAATCGTCCCAGGTTGAATCAACCTCATACCATTCACCGCCAACTTCAACTATATTCCAGGCATGGCCTCCAAGAGAGGATGATCCTGCCAATCCGGTTACGACCTTTGCATCTAATCCTGCGCTTTGAAGTGCATACATAAAGCTTATGGAATAACCGTCACACACAGCACTCTTTTCTACAAACGCTCCATAAGCTGTATGGCCGGTATCCTGTGTGGCACTTCTACTTGCACATGCTGAATCATAGGTAATACTCGCAATAAGAGCATCGTGAATATTCAGTTCTTTTTCTGCCTCTGTTCCTGATGTATCTATTCCTACAAGGAAATTATTCATAGCACTACTAAGAGCACTTTCCATTGAACTAAAATCATATCCATCAGAATTAACAAATGCCAGATACTTAGTTCCAGAACTCTCAATGGAATAGGGATGGCATAGCTGAACTTCCAGCTGACCTGGATGATCATAAGCATATGCCTGCTGAGCAACTGTATATATATCAGATAAAGAAGCTGATAGTCCAGACAAAGATCCTGCTCTTGATACATCTGTATAAAATTCGCTTGTACTTGTATATGGACTTACAGATGCACTGGCAATTGCGTTATATACTATCTTCTGGTCTGAAGAAAGGAGTTCATAGTAATCACCAGTTGTGTTTGTACCTCCGGAATTCAATGTATATCTGTTAAGGACAACACCTTTTTTGGCATTTCCTGATACTTTAACTTCTCCCTCTATCGTTGCCGGAACAAAATCTCCTGTTTTTAAAGAGTAATCTGCTGCATTTGAAGAAATAACATTACTGTAAAGCAGTATAAAAATGCCTGCAAGCAATAACTTTATTAAATTTAATTTCTTTTTTATATACTTTCCTACCATAAATACCTATTAAGAAAACAGAATTTCAAATTTGTAAAAAACATATAACCTCAAAATAAACCTAACATGTATTTTCGGTAATTACAAATTAAATATCTCTAAACATTTCTTATATCAAGGCAGGCTTCTCTCAAACCTTCAATTGTCTCCATGGTATTGATTTTATTTCTAAGTCTTGCTGAATTTGGAAATCCTGCTGTATACCATGACACGTGTTTTCTCATCTCTCGTATTCCGATATATTCACCTTTGTATTCCAGCTGAAGGTCAGTGTGTCTCATTATCATCTGATAGACTTCTTCTGATGTAGGCCTTGGTGGAACCTCTTCTCCCTTAAGATAACTTATGATTTCTCTAAATATCCATGGATTTCCCTGAGCGGCTCTTGCTACCATTACAGCATCGCATCCAGTTTCTTCAAACATTCTCTCTGCGGAAGGGCCATCAACAACATCACCATTTCCAATTACCGGTATATCCAAAGCCTCTTTTACCTTCGCAATTATGCTCCAGTCTGCTTTTCCAGAATAATACTGCTCTCTTGTTCTTCCATGAACTGCAACTGCACTAGCTCCAGCCTCTTGTGCTGCAAGAGCGCATTCAACTGCATTTACATTTTCATCATTGAAACCTTTTCTTATCTTAACAGTAACAGGTCTATCGGAAGCCTTTACCATAGCTCTTACAATTTCTTCAATAAGCTTAGGCTTTTTCATAAGAGCTGAGCCTTCTCCATTTCCAACAACCTTAGGTACAGGACATCCCATATTAATATCAAGGATGTCATAGGGCTTATCCTTTATGAGTTCTATGGCCTCTGAAATAACATCTGGTTCTGAGCCAAAAAGCTGCAAAGAAGCCGGATGTTCATTTGGATGAATCGCCATAAGATCATCTGTTTTTTTATTTTTGTAGGTAATCGCCTTTGCACTTACCATCTCCATGCATACAAGGCCCGCTCCCATTTCACTGCATAGCAAGCGAAATGGCAGGTCTGAAACGCCTGCCATTGGTCCAAGTATAACATTATTTTTTAGTTTTACATTTCCAATTGATATTTCTCTTAATTTATTCATTAATCTTCCTCAGTCAGTATATCGCCTGGGTTTTCATGCAGTATATAAATTTTGTAATACATTTCAAGTGATTCAAAAAGTTCCTGTCTCTTTCTTCTGACTTCGCTTATAAGAAGGCCTGCTGTAATATCATCATAGGTAATGTCTTCTTCATCGACATTTGTCTCCATAGTGACAGTTCCGTCATCCTCAAATTCTATAGTAAATACGCCTCCGGCTTCCTGTGTAAAAAGAACGCAGATAATGTGCAGCTCTTTTTGAATACTTTCAGGTATTTTGCTAAAAAGAGGATTAAAGTAGTATTTCTGCTCGTAAGCGTTTGCTCCGCAAAGAATGATTCTTCCTCCTGTAGAAACACTTCCAAGCTTTCCATCCTCAGTTACCATCTTAATCTCAGTAACCTCTTCGCCTGTATCTGCATTTATAATGCGTCCAGTCTCTTTGTTTATGATGAGTCTGCGCTGCTCTTTAGTATCCTTTTTTTCCAAAGTCTCGCTATGAGGCTTTACGCCAGCCATAGATTCAGGAGTTTCCTCGCTGCTATAGACCTGCTTTTTTTCAATATCTTCGTTATCTTTAAATTCCATATAATTCTTTTTTAAAACCTCTATCTATTATTATTTATATGTCAGTTCTAAAACCTTTATCTTCTATTATCATTGCATCGATTCTAAAGTCTCTATCTTTTATTATATGTGCATCAGTTCTAGAGCCTATCTATTCTATTACTTCTTTTGCGTCAGTCTTCATATCCCTTAAGGCTTGGCTTGTTCTTACGATTCTTTTCATATATAAGTCTGAGTCCTGTAAGAGTCAGGTTAGAATCGTAGACATCAATCTCTTTGGTTTCATCAGAAATCATTCTTCCAAGACCACCTGTTGCAACAACCTTCATGTCAGTATATCCAAGGGCTTTACGCATTTCTTCTATAATATACTTTGTCTGCCCGATCTGGCCATAAACAAGGCCTGCCTGCATTGAGGAAATAGTCTCCTGAGCAAGAATTGTCTTTGGCTTTTTGATCTCAACTTCCGGAAGCTTTGCTGTATCTTCCCAAAGAGCTTTGGCAGATATTCTGATTCCTGGAGATACAACACCAGTGCAGAACTCACCTTTTTCATTAACTACTATATAAGTAGTTGCTGTTCCAAAATCAATTACCATGACAGGTCCGCCATAAAGTTCATAGCCAGCCACGGCATCAACTATAAGATCCGGTCCAATCTCTCTTGGATTTTCTGTGACAATTTTAATTCCGGTTTTGATCCCTGGTCCAACTATGTATGGGTTTTTACCAACATATTTAACTATTGAATTTACAAGGGCATGCATAAGCTTAGGAACTACGCTTGCTATTATTACACCTTCAAAATCTTCCTTGGAAATTCCATTAGCTGATAAAATAGCTATGATCTCCATTCCAAATTCGTCGGATGTTCTTGAGGTCTGAGACATCATTCTAAATGATGTTACCAGCTTTTCTCCTTTAAAAACACCAAATGTTATATTAGTATTTCCAACGTCAATAACCAGAATCATTTTGCCCCTCTTTTCTATTATGAAAACATTAGTTATATTTTTAATCTTGTTTCTTATAAAAACATGGGTTATATTTTTGCTCTTATTTCTTATAAAAGCATAGGTCATATTTCTATTTTTTCTTTTATAAAAGCATAGGTTATATTTCTATTTTTTCTTTTATAAAAACATAGGTTATATTTTCGTCTTTTATTATAAAGTTGCGTACATTACAGCCTTAATGGTATGCATACGATTCTCTGCCTCTTCAAAAACAATTGATGCAGGAGATTCAAAAACTTCATCTGTAACTTCTATTTCATTAAGTCCATACTTTTCCTTAATCTGTCTTCCAATTCCTGTATTCAAATCATGGAAAGATGGCAGACAGTGCATAAATACAGCCTGGCTTCCAGCATTATCCATAACTTCTTTTGTTACTCTGTATGGCTCAAGATCAGCTATACGTTCTTCCCATGCTTCCTCAGGCTCACCCATTGATACCCAGATGTCTGTGTAGATTACATCAGCACCCTTTGTGCCTTCTTTTACATCCTCTGTAAATGTAAGTGTTGATCCAGTTTTCTTTGCAATCTCAACACATTCATTAATAAGGTCTTCTGAAGGGAAGTATTTCTTATTAGAACATGCTGTGAAGTTCATTCCCATTTTTGCACATACAACCATAAGAGAATTTCCTGTGTTATATCTTGCATCACCCATGTAAACAAGGTTAATTCCCTTTAAGTGTCCAAAATGTTCACGGATAGTGAGCAGATCTGCAAGCATCTGTGTAGGATGGAATTCATTTGTAAGTCCATTCCATACAGGTACCTTAGAATATTTTGCTATTGTTTCAACTATTTCCTGCTCAAATCCTCTATATTCAATTCCGTCATACATACTTGCAAGTACTCTTGCTGTATCGGCAATACTTTCCTTTTTTCCAATCTGTGAATCAGTTGGGTTAAGATATGTTGTTCCCATTCCAAGATCATGAGCTGCAACTTCAAATGAACATCTTGTACGTGTACTTGTCTTTTCAAATATAAGTGCTATATTTTTTCCCTTATAAATGTCTGTAAGTACACCGTCCTTTTTCTTCTGCTTTAACTCTGCTGCGAGATCAACAAGGTACTCTATCTCTTCAGAAGAAAAATCCAAAAGCTTTAAAAAGTCGCGTCCATGTAAATTGATTTCTGCCATATCTGTTCACCATTTCCTTTTATAAAAAATTTTTTTGAAAGAATCCTATGATAAATAATAAAAGACTATGGATTGAAATTCAACCCATAGTCCTTAAAATTCTATTACTTCTTGCGCTTAAAAAACAAATGCGCTTAATATTTATATTATAAATATTACCAGAAAACATGTGCACCAATTACCTGACCATCGTGGCCACCTGCTCTTCTAAAGTGTGTGCATCCACCAACAGTAGTTTCACCATTTATGGCAGCCTGAGCAGCTTCCACACAACTTGATGCAATATTACCACTAAGGTAAACTCTATCAACTGTTCCGTTAAGTGCTGGTGTAAACTGACCTGATGCATAAATAACACCCTGTATGTTATTAGCATAAGCACCACTCTTAACACGGTTCATAACAACTGCACCAACTGCAACCTTACCTTCATATGACTGGTTACCAGCTTCACACTGAATAAGTGCTGCAAGAAGTTTAACCTCGTCAGCTCCTGCTTCAACAGCGCCGCGGTTCTTCTTAAGTTCAGCCTGTCTCTCAGCTTCCTTCTGTGCTTCAAGCTCTGCTTCTCTCTCTTCAATGGCTTCCATTGTCTCGCCATTATCAATTCTGAAGTCAGTTGTTACATACTCAGCTTTAACATAACCTGTTTCATCATTATAATCAACACTGATCCAGCCATTACCAAGATCTTCTACAAAATCAACAAAGCTGTGATCTGTAAGTACAGCAAGAACTTCTGCATTTTCATCAGCTTCTTTTCTGATTCTAAGTGCATCGGTTGTACTTGTTACTAGTTCAACTCCAACTTCTGCTGCAAGAGCTTTAGCATCCTCTCCGAATAACAGATATTCATCCTTGGCCCATCCTACGAGATCTCCGGACTCAATTTTAGTCCATCCATCCTTTTGTTCCAAGATTCTGCCTCCACAGTCCTTATAAAGAACTCCGGTTTTATCTGAATCCTCATTTGGCTCTAATCTGATGTTCATAGCTGATGATACATTAGCCATTACCAGATTGCTTTCTTTTTCTTCAATTGTTACTTCTTCATTTTCTGATTCACTTATTACTACTTCTTCTGAATCACTCGTAACATCTTTTACCAAAGAATCTGTAGGATTTATAATATTTCCTACTCCAACACTCATAGATGTAAGAACACGATTCTCTCTGGCATCTAAGGTCATCACTGATGTGTTAAACATTAAACTGCAAGCCATACCCAGTCCTAACACTTTCAGAGAAAACCCGACTGCTTTTGTCATACGTCTCTCTCGTCCTTCTTGTTACATTTTTGTTAAAATAGTTACGGGAGTTATATTAACAGATTAATATAAATATGTCAATTAATTCATATTTTTATTAATAAAATCTTAAAAAAATATGAATTCGGCTTGTAATAAGGCTTCTGAGAATCGAAATTGTTACGATGTTGTTATATCTATTCTATTTTCCGCTAAAAGTGTTACTTATTAACAATTTTTATATGTATTACAGCATTAAAAAAATCGTTAAAGTGATTTTGACTTATTAATGCATGCCTCAACTGCATCTATAACAGCTCCTCTGAATCCTTTTTCTTCAAGAATCTTTACAGCTTCAATGGTTGTACCTGCTGGAGAGCATACCATATCTTTAAGTTCTCCAGGATGTTTGCCTGTTTCAAGTACCATTTTGGCACTTCCTAGAACTGACTGAGCTGCAAACTCATAAGCCTGTTTTCTTGGCATTCCACCCGCAACTGCTGCATCTGCCATTGCTTCGATAAACATAAATACATATGCAGGTGAAGAACCACTTACGCCTACAACAACATCCATAACTGATTCTGAAACCAGATTTGCTTTTCCACAACTGTTAAAAATCTTCATTGCAATTTCAAGATCTTCATCTGTGACATTTTCACTTCTGCAAAGAGCTGTGCAGCCTTCACTTACAAGTGCAGGTGTATTTGGCATTGCTCTTACAAGCTTTATATCTTTCTCAAATTCTTTTTTGATCCATTCTATTGTCTTACCTGCTGCTACACTTATTACGATTTTGTTTTCGTCAACGCAGTCCATAATATCTGCAATTACAACCTTAAGATACTGAGGCTTTACTGCAAGAATGATAACATCTGCCTGCTTTGCAACCTGTGCATTTGTTTCCTTTGTTCTGATTCCAAACTCTTTGGAAACCTGAGTCTTTGTTGATTCTGTTGCTGAAGAACCAATAATTTCAGACGGTGAAACAATTTCGTTTTTTAAAATACCACCTATCATGGCCTTTGCCATATTTCCAAGTCCTATAAATCCAATAATCATATTGTCCCTCTTTCCGCCAGTATCTATGGCTTTTATGTAATTTATTGTTTAGCAGTGTCTATGACTGTTATGTTTTTGGGGTTAGCAGTGTCTGCGCTGCCTTGCAGCCTCAAACATCATAAGAGCTGCCGATGTTGCAGCATTCATGGATTCAACTTTTCCAAGCATAGGAATAAGAACATACTCATCTGCTGAGTCGGCAGCTTCTGCTGTAAGTCCCGCTCCTTCATTTCCTATAAGGAATGCTGTTCCCTTTGTGTAATCCATCTCGTCGTAATTTTTCTTTCCTCGCAAATGAGCAGCATAGGTTTTGATACCTTTTTTCCCAAGTAATGATGCCACCTCAGGTACCGAATCTGTATACACAAAGGGAACTCTGAATATACTTCCCATTGTTGATCTTATTACCTTTGGATTATATACATCAGCGCTTCCCCTACTCATTATTATTCCGCTTACTCCGGCACCTTCTCCTGCTCTGAACATTGTCCCAAGATTTCCAGGATCCTGTATATTCTCAAGGATTAGTATTAATGGCTTTTCAGCATTAATCACATCTTCAATTTTATATTCATAAGCTTCAACTACAGCAAGGATTCCCTGCGGAGTTCTGGTATCTGAGAGTTTGTCAAAAACGGTGTTTGTAACCTGTTCATATTTCACACCGCATTTGTTTAAAAAGTCTTTTTCTTCAGCAGACGCCTTTTTTAAAAAATTCTCAGATACATACAATTCACGTATCTTCGAATGTGGAATCTCACGTATCATTCTAAAGCCTTCAACAACAAAAACTCCGTCTTTTTTCCTGTCTCTGCTTTTTGAAATATAGCCGTTAACTCTTTTGATATTTGCATTTGATGTGCTTGTTATCATCTTATTCCTCTAATTCTTTAACAATGATTATTTCGGACCCAAATCCAAATCTATATAATAATTTCTACATATGATTTTTGGACCCAACACTGTTTCAATAAATCATATTTAACCTTTTAAATCTTTTTTTCTACAAGAGCCTTTTAGTCTCTTAACATTATATACACATTCCTTGTAAAAATCGAGTATTGGAAGTTCTTATAGATTATAGGTATTTCGTTTTTGGGCACAACAAAAGCCTTGCGGACTAGACTTCTTTGTCTTTGCCGCAAGGCCAAAATATCATTTATGAAATTAACAGTATATATTGCATCGGGCAAATCCCTAATACAGTTGCATAGATTCCTGCTTTTATAAGAAAAAACTGAATCTTACAGGCCAGGTCCTTGCAAAGCAAGGGGTGTGTCATGCTCTTTAGAAATCAAAGAATCTTACTGATCTCGTACATGTACTCATCAATTGACTTTGACATGCTAAGAGCATCTTCAATATCATAGTCAACGAACTGTCCGTTACGATATCCAACAACTCTGTTTGTCTTACCTGCTGCAAGAATATCTGCTGCATAGCATCCCATCATTGATGCGTAAACTCTGTCCTTACATGTTGGACTACCACCACGCTGCATGTATCCAAGAATTGTAGCTCTTGTCTCAATACCTGTAGCTGCCTCGATACGACGAGCCATTGATGTTGAGTGTCCGATACCTTCGGCATTAACAACGATGTGGTGTGTCTTACCTCTCTTACGATTATCTATGATATTATCAATAATTCTCTGCTCATTGAAGTCATATTTCTCAGGAAGAAGAAGGTCGTCACCACCATTGGCAATTGCGCACCATAAAGCGATATAACCAGCATTTCTACCCATAACTTCGATTACGTTACATCTTTCATGTGAAGATGATGTATCACGAACCTTATCTATAGCCTGCATAGCTGTGTTGATAGCTGTATCAAATCCGATTGTATAATCAGTACATGCGATATCAAGGTCGATTGTACCAGGAATACCAATTGTATTGATTCCCTGCTGAGAA
>JAILEJ010000097.1 GCA_024688095.1 Butyrivibrio sp. | reverse complement strand
GGTAACATGTTCAGCTGATGTGTACTAATAGGTCGAGGGCTTGTCCAAAAGGGATAAACAAGAAAGATTTATCGAGAGAAAATGCTGTAGAGTAAGCAGAGATGGATGATTGTTTTTAATCAGTGTTCGGTTTTGAAGGTACAAACAATAGTAAGGCCCGGTGGCTCAGCTGGTTAGAGCGCCGCCCTGTCACGGCGGAGGTCAGGGGTTCGAACCCCCTTCGGGTCGTTTATATCAAAAAGTTGTACATATGGGATCATAGCTCAGCTGGGAGAGCATCTGCCTTACAAGCAGGGGGTCATAGGTTCGAGCCCTATTGGTCCCACTCAGTTACAACAATTTGATATAAGCCGATGTGGCTCAATTGGCAGAGCAGCTGATTTGTAATCAGCAGGTTAACGGTTCGAGTCCGCTCATCGGCTTTATATGGATGGCTTCCCGAGTGGCCAAAGGGGACAGACTGTAAATCTGCTGCAATTTGCTTCGGTGGTTCGAATCCACCGCCATCCATTTTTATTTAATGACGCGGGGTGGAGCAGTCTGGAAGCTCGTCGGGCTCATAACCCGAAGGTCATAGGTTCAAATCCTGTCCCCGCTACTATATGCCTTGATAGCTCAGTTGGTAGAGCAGAGGACTGAAAATCCTCGTGTCGCTGGTTCGATTCCGGCTCAAGGCATCATTTATTACCTGGAACTTATGTTTCAGGTTTTTTTATTATCTTTATTTAATTTTTAGTACAATTTCCTAATGTTTATGCTAATATAAATTTGCATTGTTGTGTTTTAAAAAAAGGAATTGTTATACAATGAAAAGAAAGAATTATGATTTGATATTAAGAAAGCATGGTGAAGATATACTAGATTCAGAGAGATATAAGTCGACCAAAGGATATATTCAACATGGAAATGTTTCAGTATTCGAACATAGCGTATCTGTAGCAAAATGTGCTTTGATGTTAAATGATAAATTAAAAGTAAAATGTAATGAAAGAAATCTTATAAGAGGAGCTTTATTACACGATTACTTTTTATATGATTGGCATGATAAAGATTGTAAAGAGAATATACATCCTAATTTACATGGTTTTTATCATCCTGGAATTGCTTTAAAAAATGCTAATAGAGATTTTAATCTAAATATAATCGAGCAGGAAATTATAAAGAAACATATGTGGCCTTTGACTGTAATTCCACCATTATGCAGAGAGGCATGGATTGTTTCTTTGGCAGATAAATATACATCTTTGCTTGAGACAATTAGAATTAGAAAAGGAAAGGGTAAGATGTATAATTATGCCTGAGTTATATGATAAATTGAATGAACTTGCTCAAAGTGATTATTATCCATTTCATATGCCAGGGCATAAGAGAAATGAGCAAGCAGCTCCATTTGGAGATATTTTTGATTTAGATATAACTGAAATAGATGAATATGATAATCTTCATGATGCATCAGGAATAATAAAAAATGCTCAGGATAGAGCAAACAAGTTATATGGTGCAGATGATACATTTTTTTTAGTAAATGGCAGTACCTGCGGGATACTGTCATCTATTTTTGCGGTATGTAAAGATTATGATAAATTAGTAACATCCAGAAATTGTCATAAATCTTTATATCATGCTGCTTATCTAAGAAAGTTAGATCTTAAGTTTGTTTTCCCTGAATATCTAAATGAATATGGATTTTTTGGTAAAATTTTGCCGGAAAAAATAGAGGAAGTAATTACTGAAGATACTAAAGCTGTTTTTATAACATCTCCTACTTACGAAGGAATTGTATCTGATATTGAGAGTATTGTTAAAATAGCTCATACTAAGAAAATTCCCGTAATAGTAGATGAAGCACATGGTGCACATTTTGCAATGGATAAAAGTATGCCCCAAAGTGCATTGGAAGCAGGAGCAGATATTGTAATACATAGTGTACATAAAACAACTGCTGCCATGACACAGACTGCGCTACTTCATGTTCAGGGAAATATTGTAGACAGAGGACAGATAAGAAGGTATTTAAGAATATTTCAAAGTAGCAGTCCCTCTTATGTATTAATGGCATCTATAGATAATGCAGTAGAAGAGATGGAAAAGAATGGACATTTACTTTCTGAGAAGTTGAATTCCTACAATGAAAAAATAATAAAAAAGACTCAAGATTGCAGGTATATTAATGTACTGGGAAAAGATTTGATTGATGATCCCGGGAAAATAGTAATTTGTGTAAGAGATGATGTTATTTCAGGTGAAGAATTATATAAGATTTTAAGAGAAAAATTTCATTTACAGATGGAAATGGCAGGAGAAAAACATGTCCTTGCAATAATAACAGGATATGATAGTTCAATTGGTATAGATAGACTAGTTAGTGCGCTAAATGAAATAGATGCAGAATTAGTAAATAAATCAAAACATATATTAAACTCTGTAAATAAAGTGACCATTAGAAATAAAACATCCAAACGAAATAATTCAGAACAAAATTTTATAAAAGAAGATAATTCAACAGAAGGTGATTTTATAAAAGGAGCTAATTCTATAGAAGAAGACGATTTTATAAAAGAAGCTAATTCAATAGAAGGTGATTTTATAAAAGGAGCTAATTCAAAGGAAGAAAGTAATTTTGTAAAAGAAGAAAATTTTGTAAAAACAGAAGATACAATAAATAAAACAATTTATACTGTAGAAGATAATTTAGATGTAATTAGTTCTTATGGGGAGATAATAAAAGAAAATGCTAGCAGAGGAAATTCATTTGAATTACCAGAAAAAAAATTAAGCATTTTTGAAGCCTGGGATAAAAATTATAATTTAACAAAAATAGATGATGCTGTTGGACTCATTTCTGGAGATTTTGTTAATTTATATCCGCCTGGAATCCCACTAATAGTACCTGGAGAAATAATCAGTAAAGCTTTTATTAATTCGATTAAGGAATATATAAAAAAAGATATGAATATTCAGGGAATTGTTGAGGATAGATATTTTCAAAAATGCCTAAAAACGTTATGATATAAGATAGGGAAAAATTTTAATAAAGTGAGGAAATCATGAGAAACACAAAAATAATATGTACAATAGGGCCTGCGAGTGAAGACGAAAAAACACTTAGGGAGATTATGCTTGCAGGAATGGATGTAGCAAGATTCAATTTTTCACATGGATCACATCAGGAGCATAAAAGGAAATTTGAAAGAATAAGAAAAATAAGAGAAGAACTTGAATTACCAATAGCTATAATGCTGGATACAAAAGGACCTGAGATAAGACTTAAGGATTTTGAAAATGGAAAAGAGTTATTGGAAAAAGGACAGGAATTTGTTCTTACAACAGAAGATATAAAAGGAACTAAGGATAGAGTTTCTATAACTTATAAAAATTTACCAAATGACTGCAAGTCTGGAATGAAGATACTTCTTGATGATGGTTTGATTGAACTTGAAGTTAATGAAGTAACTGATAAAGAAATTAAATGTACAGTTTTAAATGGTGGACCTATTTCAGATAAAAAGGGTGTAAATGTTCCTGGAGCTGAACTTACAATGCCTTATTTAAGCGAGCAGGATACAAGCGATATTCTGTTTGGATGTGAGATGGGATTTGATTTTATAGCAGCTTCTTTTACTCGTACAAAAGAGGATGTACTTGACATAAAGAAGATTCTTGAAGAAAAGAAGAGTCCAATGAAGATTATTGCCAAAATTGAAAGCACACAGGCAGTAAATAATCTTGATGAAATTCTTGAAGTATCAGATGGAATCATGGTTGCCAGAGGTGATCTTGGTGTTGAGGTTCCATTTGAAGAGGTTCCTATTTTACAGAAAATGATGATAAAGAAGGCTGAGGAGCAGGGAAAGATAGTAATAACAGCAACTCAGATGCTTGATTCAATGATTCATCATCCAAGGCCAACAAGAGCTGAGGCAACAGACGTTGCTAATGCTATTTATGATGGTACAACAGCAATAATGCTTTCAGGTGAAACAGCTTCAGGTGATTATCCTGTAGAGGCTGTGAAGACTATGGTAAGAATTGCTGAGAGAACAGAAGCAGATATAGATTATGTTGGAAGACTTAAAAAGCGTAAAGTAAATGTACAGGAAAATATAACAACAGCTATATCACATGCTACATGTACAATTGCCTCAGAAGTAAATGCTAATGCTATTGTAACAGTAACAATGTCTGGATTTACAGCGAGAATGGCAGCTAAATACAAGCCAAATTGTATGATAATCTGCTGCGCTATTAATCCTACAATTTGCAGACAGGCAAACCTTTTATGGGGAGTAAAACCTGTTCATATAAGACAGGAAGATACGGCAGATGAGCTTTTCAGAGAAGCTATTAATTCAGCGAAGAGAGAAGGTCTCATAAAGGTTGGTGACAGAGTTGTTATTACAGCCGGAGTACCACTTGGTTTACCGGGAAGAACAAACATGATCAGAGTAGAAGAGGTTGAATAATTTTTTAAAGCTAATATTATGGGTAAAATTTTTGTAATACTTGGAAAAAGTTCATCAGGGAAAGATCACATATTCAAGGACTTAATGGAAGACAGTGAGCTTGCTCTCAATAAAGTTGTTATTTATACAACAAGACCAATGAGACAAGGTGAGCAGGAAGGTGTCCAATATTTTTTCAGAGATTTAGAGGGTTATAAAGAGCTATTAAATAGTCGAAAAATAATAGAGGAGAGATCCTATGATACAATTTATGGTGAATGGAAATATTTCACTGTAGATGATGGACAGATAAATCTCGATAATGGAGATTACCTTATAATTGGTACGATTGATTCTCTGATTTCCATAAAGAATTATTATGGAGAGGACAATGTTATTCCTATATTAGTAGAAACAGATGATGGAATTAGGCTGCAAAGAGCGTTAAAAAGGGAACTTAAACAGAAAGAGCCTAAGTATGCAGAGATGTGCAGACGTTTTCTTGCTGATGAAGCAGACTTTTCATCTGATAGAAAAAAGCAGGCTGGAATAGACAGAATATTCGAGAATAACAGCAAATTAGAGGATTGTATAACTGATATAAAAAAATTCATACAGACTTATAAATGATAAAAATTATAAGGCAATAAGAATCTGTATACATAATAGTTTTGAGATCATAAGAATCTGAATTCATAATAATTTTGAATTCATAAAAATCTGCATTTATAATAGTTTGAGTTCATGATAATTTGCACAAATTGTTTTTCTGATAGATGTATTGGGTGAGTCCATTGAAATAGGGCGTGGAGGTAATTATGGATATTAAAGTCAATAATTTACAACAGCTAAATACAGTAAGTCAGCCTGAAAATGTACAGCAGACAGATGAAAACTTTAAATTTGTTCTTACGAGCAAAATTGAAGATTCATCTCTTGCTGAGCGTCTTAATTTAATGATGCAGGATATTGTGCAGCAGGGAGACAAAATATCCAAGAAAAAAGATATCAAGGATATGCAGATGTATAGAAGGTTAATAAAAGATTTTATGAATGAGATCGTATCAAGATCTCATGAATTTAGCCGTGAGAACTTTTTGGACCGAAGAGGACGACACAGGGTTTACGGAATTATCAGACTCGTTGATCAGAATCTTGATGAACTGGCGGGGGAGCTTTTGAAAGACGAGAAAGACAATATTTCAATTTTAGAAAAAATTGGTCAGATTCAAGGTCTTTTACTTGATATATTTACATAAAATTGGGGAGGAGTAGAAATGCCGCGTTTTTCGGATATAATAGACCAGGAACAGCTTAAGAATCATATGCAGAATGCACTTGAGACAGGTAAAGTTTCTCATGCATACATAATATCCGGTGAAGATGGAAGCGGTAAGGAATTTGTAGCTAAGGCTTATGCTAAAGCTCTTTTATGCGAAAGCAGGGAAAAAGAAGGAAGATACATAGAGGCTTGTGATAAATGTCATTCATGTATTCAGGCTGAAAGTGGAACTAATCCGGATATAATAACTCTTGTTCATGAAAAACCTAATGTAATAAGCGTAGATGATATAAGGACTCAGATAAGAGACAGTGTAATAATTAAGCCTTATGCAGCAAAATATAAAGTTTATATCATCCCTGATGGGGAAATGATGAATGTCCAGGCTCAGAATGCTCTACTTAAGACTCTTGAAGAGCCGCCTGCATATGTTGTAATAATTATATTAACAAATAATGCAGATGCATTTTTACAGACTATAATAAGCAGATGTGTTGTCCTTCCGATGAAACCGGCAAGTGATGACAGTATAAGAAAATATCTTATGGAAGATATGAAGATTGTAAGTTATAAAGCGGATTTATGTACTTCTTTTGCAAGAGGTAATGTTGGAAAAGCCATAGAACTTGCATCAAGTGACAGGTTTGAGGGGCTTAAGAATAATGTTATTGAGGTAGTCAGCAAACTAAAAGGACGGGAAATCTATCAGATAAATCAGAAAATACAGGAAATAATAAAATGTAAGAACGAAGACGCAACTGCTGCAGAAAGCAAAAAGGAAGCACTTCAAAATCAAGGGGATATGCTTGATGTTTTATTATTTTTCTTTAGAGATATATTGGTATATAAGTCAACAGAAAAAGCAGAGCACTTGATTTTCCAAGATAAATTATCGTATATTAGAGATATTAGTTTAAATAGCAGTTATGAGGGAATAAAAAATATATTTGAAGCATTGGATAGAGCGCAGAAGCGTATTACTTATAACGTGAATGCGGATCTTACACTTCAAATGCTTTTTTTGGATATTAAGGAGAATATATGACAACAGTAATCGGCGTTAGATTCAGGACTGCCGGAAAGATATATTATTTTGCACCGGGTAAATTTGATATTAAAAGAGGTGACCATGTTATTGTCGAGACAGCGCGAGGCGTTGAGTATGGTACAGTTGTGGCTGAGCCAAAGGATATTGATGATGACAAGGTTATTAAGCCGTTGAAGGCAGTTCTCAGAATTGCAAGTAAAAAGGATGATGAACAGGAAGCTTCTAACAGAATTAAGGAAAAAGAAGCTTTTAAGATTTGTCTTGAAAAGATTCATAAGCACAATCTGGATATGAAGCTTATAGATGCAGAGTATACATTTGATAATAATAAGGTTTTATTCTATTTTACAGCTGATGGAAGAATTGATTTCAGAGAGCTTGTAAAAGACCTTGCTGCTGTATTTAAGACAAGAATTGAACTTAGACAGATTGGTGTTCGTGATGAGACCAAGATAATAGGTGGATATGGTATTTGTGGAAGACCTCTGTGCTGCCATACATATCTTGCTGATTTTATACCTGTTTCAATTAAGATGGCAAAGGAACAGAATCTTTCACTTAATCCAACTAAGATATCAGGTGTCTGCGGAAGACTTATGTGCTGTCTTAAATATGAAGAGGATGTATATGAAGAACTTAATCAGAAGCTGCCTTCAGTTGGAGATTTTGTTATAGCAGCTGATGGATTAAAGGGTGAAGTATCAAGTGTTAATATCCTTAGACAGACACTTAAAGTGCTTGTTGAAGTTGAGGATGAAAAAGAGATACATGATTATAAGCTTGAAGATATTAAGTCAGTAAAGAGAAAAAAGAAGAATAATAAGAATATGGCAGAAGATAGCGAAATCAAAGAGCTTGAAAAGCTTGAGAAGATAGAGAAGCAGGAAGGAAAATCCAAGCTAGATGATAATTGATTTAAAGTATGGAGAAAGAATCGATGATCTTCAGATAAAGGGATATCATATAATACAGGATCCTGAAAAATTCTGTTTCGGTATGGATGCAGTTCTTTTATCAGATTTTGCAAAAGCTGGAAGTACTGACAGGGTTCTTGACCTGGGAACAGGAACAGGAATTATTCCGATACTTATGGCAGCCAAGACTGATGCCAAAGAGCTAACAGGACTTGAAATACAGATGGCAAGTGCCGAAATGGCAGATAGAAGTGTTCAGCTTAATGATTTGCAAAATAGAGTAAAAATAGTACAGGGCGATATTAAAGAGGCAGGCAGTTTATTTGAAGCTGCCTCTTTTGACGTTATAACAAGTAACCCTCCATATATGATTGGGGGACATGGATTAAAGAATGATGATAGTCCAAAAGCGATAGCCAGGCATGAACTTTTATGTGATCTTGATGATGTTATAAAAGCTGCGGCAAGATTATTGAAGATGAGTGGAAAATTTTATATGGTTCACAGGCCGTTTAGAATGGCTGATATTATCGACACAATGAGAAAATACAAAATTGAGCCAAAGAGGATGAGACTGGTGTATCCATTTCTTGATAAGGAGCCCAATATGCTACTAATAGAAGGTGTTAGAGGTGGAAAAGCGAGAATGACTGTTGAAAAGCCATTGATAGTATACGAAAGTCAGGGCGTATATACAGAAGAGATTCTTAGAATTTATGGAAAAATCTGAATTCTTGTAAGTAAAAGGATAAATAATATTCTATGAATTCCTGTGAGTAATATGATAATAAGAGTTCTAAAAAATCTTGTAAGTAAATAAGATAATAAATGTTCTATGAATCATTTTAAGTAGGTAAAACCAGATAGTAAGGGTCTTCTTGTGAAAAAAATGAAATTTAAAGACTATAGAAAAGACATTTTTTAGGTTTAAGAAGGTAATTCAAATTTACAATTGGAAGGATATATATGGAAGGTAAGCTTTATCTTTGTGCAACACCAATAGGGAATCTAAATGATATGACTTTTAGAGTTCTTGAGACTTTAAAGGAAGTGGATTTAATTGCGGCTGAGGATACCAGAAACAGCATCAAGCTTTTAAATCATTTTGATATTCATACTGAGATGACAAGCTATCATGAATATAATAAATATGATAAAGCTGAATATCTTATAGGACTTATGAAGGAAGGAAAAAATATAGCTCTTATTACAGATGCAGGTACACCGGCAATTTCAGATCCGGGTGAGGTACTTGTAAGAATGTGCCATGAAAATGATATAGTGGTTACTTCTCTTCCAGGGCCGGCAGCATGTATTACAGCACTTACCTTGTCAGGTCTTAGTACAAGAAGATTTTGTTTTGAAGCTTTTTTGCCAGGGCAGGATGATAAAAAGGCAAGAAAAGAAATACTTGATGAGCTTGTAAATGAGAGTCGCACAATAATTGTTTATGAGGCGCCTCATCATTTAAGGGCTGTACTAAAGGATTTGTTTGATACACTTGGTGACAGAAAAATTACTATATGCAGAGAACTCACTAAGAAGTTTGAGGATATTATGCCAACAACACTTAGGGAGGCTAATCATTATTATGAAGAGAATGAGCCAAGGGGCGAGTATGTACTTGTAATAGAGGGAAAAAGTCTCGAGGAGAAGAAGAAAGAAAAGCAGGATTCGTGGCTTGAGATGTCTCTGGAAGAACATATGGATTATTATGAAAATCAGGGGATTTCACATAAGGATGCAATGAAGAAGGTGGCTGCAGACAGAGGACTTGGTAAAAGAGATGTCTATAATATGCTGCTTGAAAATAAAAATAAAGATTGATTTGTGAAAAGAGTTTTATGGGCGAAAAGATATCATGGATAACTGAGGGGAATTCTATACTGTTTTTGGCAATATGTGTTGTAGTGGCAGCATTAATGCTGCTTGTATTTGCTATCAGGAAAATAGTCAGAAGCAGACCACTACCAATGGATGAGATGGAAGGCCATGATTTTGAATTTTATTGTGCAGACCTTTTAAAATCAAACAGTTTCATTGATGTGGAAGTTACAAAAGGAAGCGGAGATTTTGGAGCGGACATTCTGGCTGAAAAAGATGGAGTTACATATGCTTTTCAATGTAAGTGCTATGATAAGCCGGTAGGTGTAAGAGCTGTTGAGGAGGTTTATGCAGGTCGTGATTATTATGACAAAATGGTTGGTGTAGTGATGACAAATCAGTATTTTACTGAACCCGCAGTTAAGATGGCAAAGAAATTTAACATAATGCTTTGGGACCGTGACTATATGAAAGAGATGGAAAAAGAGTAATATAAATTATCAGGAGTATAAAAATTGATTTTAAAAATAGAAGATGATTTTGATTTAAATAAGATTGCTGATAGTGGTCAGTGTTTTAGATGGCATAAGGAAGACGATAGTGGTGAAAAATACAGAATAATTGCTGGCGGCAAAATAATATATATTGAGCACGTTGAAGGTAATTCATTTGATTTTTCCTGTAC
>JAILEJ010000094.1 GCA_024688095.1 Butyrivibrio sp. | reverse complement strand
TAATGGACATAAAAAAATTGCTCGAAGAAGTACAGAATAAAAAGATTTCTGTTGAAGAAGCAGAAAAATATTTAAAGTATAAACCTTATGAAGAACTTGGATATGCCAAAGTTGATACACACAGGAGCATACGCCAGGGATTCCCGGAAGTGATTTTTTGTAGTGGGAAAAAGGATGAATATCTTATAGAAATATTCAGAACACTTTATGAAAAATATGGTGAGGTTTTAGGTACAAGGGCTTCTAAGAATCAGTATGAATTGGTTAAAGATATTTTTTCTCAGGTAGAATATGATGAGGAGTCACATATACTTAAGATTGAGAAAAAGGATAAAAAGCATATTGGAAATATTGTAGTGTGTACTGCTGGAACAGCAGATATTCCAGTTGCTAGAGAAGCTGCTCAAACGGCAGGCTTTTTTGGAGCAAAAGTTACAACAATATTTGATGTAGGTGTAAGTGGGATACACAGATTGCTTGATAGAGTTCAGGATTTTCAGGATGCTAATTGTGTTGTTGCCGTAGCAGGTATGGAAGGAGCACTTGCAAGCGTCGTCGGAGGATTGGTCAGCTGCCCTGTTATTGCTGTTCCTACATCGGTTGGATACGGTGCAAATATGGGTGGTGTCTCAGCATTATTAACGATGATTAATTCGTGCGCAAATGGAATTTCAGTTGTGAATATAGATAATGGCTATGGTGCCGGATATATAGCTGCTCAGATTAACAGGCAATCAATACATTAATCTTTTGATTTATTGGTTTATGGAGAAATAAAGTTATGGAGAATACGTTATATTTGGAATGCTACAGTGGAATAAGTGGAGATATGACTGTTGCAGCTCTTTTAGATCTTGGTGCAGATAAGGATGGTTTAATTAAAACTCTTAATTCTATTCCCGCTAATGGATATAAGATAGAAATATCCAGAGTGAAAAAATCTGGCCTTGATTGCCAGGACTTTGATGTGGTTTTAGACGAAGAACATGAGAATCACGATCATGACATGGAGTATTTATATGGACATCTAAGCCATGAGGGCGAACATCACCACCATCATCACGATGACGAACACGAAGGCCATCACCATCATCATCACGATGACGAACATGAAGACCATCACCATCATCACGATGATGAACATGAATGTCATCACCATCATCATCACCATCACGAGCATCGTGGCTTGGAAGATATAAAGAAAATTATTGATGCTACAGATTTAACAGATAATGCAAAAAGAATAGCAAATAGAATATTTGAGGTTATTGCAGAAGCAGAGTCTAAGGCTCATGGAGAGCCTATTGAAAAAGTTCATTTCCATGAAGTTGGGGCAATTGACTCAATTGTGGATGTAATATCTGTAGCTTATTGCATAGATAATCTGAACATAACAAAGGTTGTTGTGCCATATTTGTCGGAAGGTAGTGGCACTGTTAGATGTCAGCATGGAATAATACCAGTACCTGTACCGGCAGTTGTAAATATCGTAAACAGATATGGAATCAGTCTTGAACTTACAGGTGAGATGGGAGAGTTTGTTACTCCCACTGGCGCAGCAATTGTGGCGGCTCTTAGAACGGATTCAAAGCTTCCTGAAAGATTTATGATAAAAAATACAGGAATTGGTGCTGGAAAAAGAAAGTATAACAGGCCAGGTATATTAAGAGCATTTTTGATAGAATGATGTAGCAACATTAATAATGTTGTTTATAAAATATAATATCATTGTAATTTTTAACTATTTAAGGAGGTTTATTATGGGATGTTTTGTAGTTCCTGCAGCTGAGGCAGTAGTTACAACAGTTGTGACTAAGGTTGTTGAAAAGAAAGAGAGAGAGGCACTTGAAAAGGGTTTACCGGTTTCGGAATTTAATAAAGAAAAATTTTCAAGTAAATTAAAAAGATTAAATGGACTTTTATGGGGAGGAAGTGGACTACTTGCATTTGAGCATTTATGGCATGGAGAGATACAGCCATTTTTCCCATTCCTTACTGCGGCAGAAAATCCAGGTGAGCTTACTGAAGTATTTCATGAAATGTCAACTGTTGGTGTTGGCATGGCAGTGCTTGTAACTGGAATCTGGGCAGTTATGACTTTCGTTCTTGATTCTAAAACAGAAAAAAGCGAAAAAGGAAAGGAACTTGTATGACATTACTGATTAGTGCTCTTGCAGCTGTAATTACTACACTTATCTGGTATGTAAGTGAGAAAGCCAGAGTAATGAAGATTGGTATTTTGTGTTATATGTTCTGGGGTGCATCTATTATGTGGTTTGTTGATGCAGTTGCAGAGTATATTGAACTTAGAGATGCATATTTTACGCCTGCTTTAGAAGATATGGTTAATGATACATTTTTAGGTTTGTCTGTGGTAGTACTGGCACTTCTTATCTGGGTAGGATATGTTTTGATTAAGGATCCTATGAAGGTTATTGCAAATAGGAAGTAATGAGCTAAAGGGATGGGGTAGAGGTTCATTTTATGAACATCTAAATCCCGTCCCCATAGCTCCCCAATAGGTCATAATTAATTTACAAAAAAATAAATTTTTGCTTACACAAAAAATAAATTTGTGATAGTATAACAATTAATTAATGGTAGTCGCAGATAAAGAGGATCGAGACGAAAGTTTTCGGTCCTCTTATTATTTTGCGCTTTTATAGCACAAAATAAACTGATACTTAATATTACAGGTATCAGAGATACAAATATCTGTAAATGTTTTTTAAAAAGAGGAGATTAAAAATGCCTAAGACAAAATTGGAAAACTTTATCTTTACTGTAGTAATGGCCTTTATAATGGTCTATGGAATGATCTGCTACAATATTTCAATTAATATTGGTGGATGTAATAATTCCGTATTTTTAATGGCTTTTAGTGAATTAAAAATAATGTGGCCAATCGCTATAATTCTTGAATTATTTGTTGTAGGACGTATTGCGCCTATGCTTGCTTTTTCATTTATGAAGCCTACAGACAGACCTCAATTTATTACTTATGCAATTTCATTTTGTATTTGTGCTTTAATGTGCCCATTAATGAGCCTTATTGCTACATTTTTATTTAAAGAACCAAGTCTTGGAACATATGCTCAGACATGGGCAATGAATGTTCCTGCAGCTTATGCTATGCAATTCCTTATCGCTGGTCCGTTGGTTCGTTTTCTTTTCAGAGCAGTATTTAGAAGAAATGAATCAGGTATAACACAAAAAAAGGCTGCTGCATGAGCTATGGGCCTATGGGGACGGGGGTAGCGGTTCATTTTATGAACCGCGAACCCCGTCTCCATAGCTCATTTGTTCTTTATACTCACTAGGCGAAAGGTGATATTCTTTTTTAAATGCTCTATAAAAGCTGGAATAGTCTTTGAAACCATATTTATCAAAGGTTTTACTGATATTTGTACCCGAGAGTATATCAGCTGATACAAGAGCAAGTCTCTTTTTAGTAATAAATTGATGAACTGAAATGCCTATATTTTCTTTGAATAAATGAGAAATGTGAAATTTACTTAAATAAAATTCCGAAGCAAGGTCATCCAAAGTAAGATCTTCGTCAAGGTGTGCATCTATATAAGCAGCTATCAGACTATAGGTATTGCTGCTGTCTTCGTATGTCTTTGAATTTTCCATATTGTAGATCAGTCTGTTTAGTTTTAGTAAAAATCTTTCTACGCAGGAAGAAATATAAGCTTCCTTTCCATAATTGTCAGAATGGATTTCATCTAATATTTCAAATATTAGAGTTTGAATGGAACTAAAGGATAACAGATCAAAATGATAAATATAATGTTTTGTTGTGATTACATGCTGCATTGAATAAATATAATACGGTGAACGTTTGAGAAGTGCATCACAATAATCCTTACTTATCCAGAATACAAAACGTCTGTAGGGAATCAGGCTGTCATGTATAATAGCATGATGCTTTATTCCGGGAGGGACAATTATAACATCAGAAGGTGATACATTATATTCTTTTCCATTTATGACCATGCTGATATCTCCTTCAATAAAGAAATAGAATTCATAATAGTCATGAGAGTGTTCAGGCACGGCTTTAAAACCCACGTTGCTGTAATAATATATTTCGTAATCCTGAGATAGCATATATTGTCTGGAATTAAATTGTGATCGCAGATTTTTTTTCATATTTTGTCGCTTTCTGTTTTATATATTACAAAAATTGTACCACAATTTTTGCAATATGCGAAGCAAGATAGTCAATGGCTATTTATTGCAAAAGTTTTTATTATATCCATAAAGGATTGCAAAAACTGCAATGGATAAATGTAAATAGATAAAGATAGAAAAGAGGTATATATCTTATGGAAATGACACTTCGTTATTATGGAGCAAAATTTGATACAGTAACACTTGAGCAAATCAGACAGATTCCGGGAGTAACAGGAGTAATAACAACTCTTTATGATACAACACCTGGAGAAGTATGGAGCAGAGAGAGAATCAGAGCACTTAAGGCAGAGGTCGAAAGCGCAGGACTTCATATTTCAGGTATTGAGAGTGTAAATGTACATGACGCTATCAAGGTAGGAACACCAGATAGAGATAAATACATTGATAATTATATTGAAACACTTGAAAACCTTGGACAGGAAGATATACATCTTGTATGTTATAACTTTATGCCAGTATTCGACTGGACAAGAACTGAACTGGCTAGAAAGCGTCCTGATGGTTCAACAGTTCTTGCATATACACAGGCTGCTGTTGATGCAATAAATCCAGAAAAAATGTTTGAGACAATTGCGGGAGACACGAATGGTACAGTAATGCCAGGATGGGAACCGGAAAGAATGGCTAAAGTAAAAGAGCTGTTTGAGATGTATAAGGATGTTGATGATGAAAAGCTCTTCCAGAACCTTTTCTATTTCCTTGAAAGAATTATGCCTGTATGTAATAAATATGATATAAAGATGGCTATTCATCCAGATGATCCTGCATGGAGTGTATTTGGTCTTCCAAGAATCATAATAAATAAAAAGAATATTCTTAGAATGATGGAAACTGTTAATGACATTCATAATGGAGTAACATTCTGCTCTGGTTCATACGGTACAAATCTTGAAAATGACCTTCCAGATATGATCAGATCACTTAAGGGAAGAATTCATTTTGCGCATGTTAGAAATCTTAAATTTAATTCACCAGATGATTTCGAAGAAGCAGCACATCTTTCATCAGATGGAAGTTTTGATATGTATGAAATCATGAAAGCATTGTATGACATTGGCTTTGATGGACCTATCAGACCTGATCATGGCCGTATGATCTGGGGAGAGAAAGCAATGCCTGGATACGGACTTTACGACAGAGCACTTGGAGCAACATATCTTAATGGACTTTGGGAAGCAATTGTTAAAAGTCAGGAAAGAAAATAATTATTAGTTAAGGAATGGTGATAAAATGAGTGAATTATTTTTAAATGAAAATGGTCTTAATGATAAAATGAGCTGGATGCAGGCCGGCTATACATTACCAGCCTTCGATAGAGAGAAAATTACAGCAAATACGAAAAAGAGTCCTAAATGGATTCACTTTGGTGCAGGAAATATTTTTAGAGCATTTCAGGCTAATGCATGCCAGAAAATGATTAATCAGGGTCTTATGGATACAGGACTTATAGTAGCAGAAGGTTTTGATTATGAGATTATTGAAAAAAGCTATCGTCCTATGGATAACTATTCAATCCTTGTAACTTTAAAAGCTGATGGAAGTATTGAAAAAACAGTTATAGGAAGTATTGTTGAATCATGCATTCTTGATTCAGAAAATGATACAGAGTATTCAAGACTCAAAGAAATATTCGAAAATGACAGTCTTCAGATGGCTAGTTTTACTATTACCGAAAAAGGATATAGCCTTGTAAATGGTAAGGGCGAAGAACTTCCAGCTGTAACTGCAGATTTCGAAAATGGACCTGAAAAACCACAGAGTTATATTGGTAAGGTTGCATCACTGTTATATGCAAGATTTAAGGCTGGTGCAAAACCAATAGCAATGGTTAGTATGGATAACTGCTCTCATAATGGAGAAAAATTGCAGGCTGCTATTGTAGCATTTGCAAAGAAGTGGGAAGAAAACAATGTTGTTGAAAAAGGGTTTACAGAATATGTGGAGAACCCTGAAAAAGTAAGCTTCCCATGGAGTATGATAGATAAGATTACACCAAGACCAGATAGTTCAGTAGAAGAAATGCTCGCAAAAGATGGTCTTAAAGACCTTGAGCCAATCGTTACTTCTAAGAATACTTATGTTGCACCGTTTGTAAATGCTGAAGAATCAGAATATCTTGTAATTGAAGATGCATTTCCTAACGGACGACCAGAACTTGAAAAGGTAGGACTTATTTTTACAGATAGAGAAACTGTTAACAAAGTTGAGAAAATGAAGGTATGTACTTGCCTAAATCCACTTCATACATCTCTTGCTGTATTTGGATGTCTTCTTGGATTTACAAAGATTGCAGATGAAATGAAGGATGAAGCACTTGTCAGCATGGTTAAGACAATTGGATACAAGGAAGGTCTTCCTGTTGTAGTAGATCCTAAGGTTATAAAACCAGATGAATTTATTGATACAGTAGTTAATGTAAGAATTCCTAATCCATTTATGCCAGATACACCACAGAGAATAGCTACAGATACATCACAGAAACTGCCAATCAGATTTGGTGAAACAATAAAAGCATATCAGGCATCTGATAAGCTTGATGTGTCAGAATTAAAGTTAATTCCTCTTGTATTTGCAGGATGGATCAGATATTTAATGGCTATTGATGATGAAGGTAATAAGTTTGAATTAAGCTCAGATCCTCGTATTGAGTCATTGAAGTCTGTAATAGAACAACTTGAATTTGGTAAGAAATATAACAAGAAAGAACTTGAAGAAATAATTAAACCAATTCTTACAGATAAGACTTTATTTGGTGTAGATCTTACTGAAGTTGGAATGAGTGATCTTGTTTGTGATTATCTTGTTACAATGCTTTCAGGAAAGGGCGAAATTAGAAAACTCCTTGATTCTCTAAAATAATAAAATAGATAAAACAACAAATAGGTGGTGTCAGTACACATAGTGCTGGCACTACTTATTTTTATGTAAAAAGAGCATTTTTGTAATCGAAATTCAATATAAAAAATATATAAAAATCGATGATTAAATTCAGCATTATTATTTCTAAAACGTAAAAAAATATTTTATAAAATATGATAAAATTGAAATTGAATCGATCAACATCAGGAAATTTTCTATCAAATCGGAGGACAATATATGGACCCTGACAGAAACAGCAAACTTCCTTTACACAAGAGATTGATAACACTATTTTTATCTACTTTGTGCCTTTCTGCGTTCACTTTTGGAGGCGGATATGTAATTATTTCACTTTATAAAAACAAGTTCGTGGATGAGCTTGGGTGGATGGATGAAGAGGAAATGCTGGATCTTGTTGCGATTGCACAGGGAACACCTGGAATAATAGCTGTTAATGGGGCTATTTTAGTGGGCTTTAAGATTGCAGGCATACCGGGGATTATTTGCTCCACACTAGGGGCTCTTTTGCCACCGTTTTTCTTACTTACAATCGTTTCTTTTTTCTATGATTTTTTCAAAGACAATGAATACCTTCAGGCAATGTTTGGAGGGATGAGAGCAGGAGTTTGTGCGGTTATAACTTCAGTTGTTTTCAATATGACTACAAAGATGATGAAGAATAAAAGTATACTATTAAATGTTATTCTTCTTGCTGCATTTATAGCTAATTATTTCTTTGGAGTAAATGTAATTGTAATAATGGTTGTATCAGTGGTAATCGGTTTTTTTGTAAATAGATTAACCAGTAAAGTTAAAGACAATAAAAAGGAGATTGCTGCATGATCATTTATCTTGAGTTAATCCTGGCATTTATTCAGGTAGGAGCGTTTACTTTTGGTGGTGGATATGCTGCTTTGCCACTAATAGAAGAACAGGTTGTTGAAAAATATGGATGGATTACAATTGAACAGTATACTGATATTGTTACCATGGCTGAGATTGCACCAGGTCCCATTGCTATAAATGCAACGACATTTATTGGTAATCAGGTGGGAGGTATATTAGGCGCAATTTGCGCTGTGTTTGGGATAGTATTCCCATCATGTATAATAGCGACAATAATTGCTATGATTTATGCCAGATATAGAAAACTTAACTTAATGCAGCATGTACTTATTTATATAAGACCAGTTGTTATAGCAATGATTTTGGCAGCCAGTTTTAAAATGTTAATTTCAACAGTATTTGTAGATAAGCCTTTTGTTTTTACTTCAGATAATACTTATTTGAGAATGTTTATTTTATTTGTGGCAGGGCTATTATTACTTAGATACAGTAAGAAAGTTAAACCTATTTATGTTATTTTTTTATGTGGCTTTGCAGAAGTTATTTATCATGCGTTTGGATTTGACTAATATTGAACTGATAAAAACGAGTATTTATACTCGTTTTTTATTTTACAAAAAAATATGGATTAGAGAGAATTCTTTAAACATGATTATATATTTTTTATATGATTGTTCATTTTATTATCTATTTTTTATAGTTTTTTTATTCCAAAAGTCAGTAAAATTGGGTATTATGGGACATATAATAAGTTTTATGGTCGGTAAATGGGCTGTTGGAATGGAGAGAGTATGAGAGAACTGGAACAATATTTTAATCTGATTATAGAAGCCGGGGTTAATAAAATTATAATCAGTAATCCTAAATATAAGGCCAATGAATATAAAAAAATAGTAGTAGAAAAAAAGAATGATGATTTTCATATATCAAAATATACGCAGAAACAGGCTTTTCATGAAAATGTAAAGAATGCTGAAATTTCTCAGAGATGTTTTGAACTTACGGATGGCTTTTTTAGACAGATCAATGGTATTGCGGATAATGAAGAACATATAATTTTGATTTCCAAAAAAGGAAAAGCAGATTATAAAGTGAAAAAAATTGCATCAGATAAGGTTACTTTATCCGATAAGAAAATCGATGATAATGATCACAATAGAAAAAAGAATTATATTCTCGAAGAAGGAATGAATATAGAACCACTTGCTGATATGGGAGTTTTTACAGCTGACGGTAAAGTGGTTAAGGCTAAGTATGATAAGTATAAGCAGATAAACAGATTTATAGAAATACTTGATGATGAAATATCAGCAGCTGATATTAAAAAACTAAATGTAATTGACTTTGGATGTGGTAAATCATATCTTACATTTGTTGTATATTATTATCTTACACAGATACGTGGAATTACAGTAAATATGATAGGCCTCGATTTAAAAGCGGATGTTATTGAAAAGTGTAACAAAGCTGCTAAAAAATACGGGTATAATAATTTGCATTTTGAGCTGGGAGATATTAATGGATTTAAAGCTCCATTTGATGTCGATATGGTTATTACATTACATGCCTGCGATACTGCAACAGATTATGCTTTATATAATGCCGTTAACTGGAATTCAAAGATGATTTTTTCTGTTCCATGCTGTCAGCATGAGCTGAATAAGCAGATTAAGCCTGAAAATTTAAAGCTGATGTCAAGATATGGAATTATAAAGGAAAGATTTTCTGCTTTGGCGACAGATGCAATCCGTGCCAATATACTCGAATATCTTGGTTATAAAACTCAAATATTGGAATTTATCGATTTTGATCATACACCCAAAAATTTACTTATACGAGCTGTTAAAAGGTCGGTAATGCCTCGAAAAAGAGCGGAGATAGCCAAAAAAGAGATAGATGATATGATTTCTGAATTTGAATTTGAACCGACTTTGTATAAGCTATTAATGAAATGATTTTTTTATAAAGTTGAATTTGACGGATATTCGTCAAAAAATAATTACTTATAACAATGCAAATATTGTATAATTAAATATATTTTAAAGTTTTGTGAAGTTTTTGATTATGTATAGTATATGAAATATTGTTTAATGAGGGGAATAATATGAAAAAATTACTAGCAAAAATCAGTTATTGGTTTGGATTTGAAAATGTCACTAAATATGAACATGAATTTTTTATAAAAACCAATGTCTCAACATGTCAATATATGGCAGCACTTACTATGGGAATGGAAATCTGGATGATTTTCTATCAGCTTAAGAGACTTGTTGATACGCAAGTGAGCTTTACAGCAGCAGAATTCTTTTCAGCTACTAAAACATACTGGATTCTATTTGTGTTTGCTGCTTTAATCTGCGTATATACTACAATATTTATCAACAACACAGAGAAGTGTAATAAGAATTTTGCAGTCATTGCTATTACAGCTTTTTCACTTGTCTGTCTTGGCTTTGGTATGTATGTTTCTCAAATTGACTATAGTAAGAACAAACAGATTTTATGTTTTCTTACAATGGCTTATTTTGTAGCATGTCTTTTGGTTTGGAGACCATATATATCGATTGTTTTTCTTGGAGCTGTATTTTGGGCATTTTATCAGATGATGGAAGCTGTGGTTGAAGAAGTTCGTTCGGGCGACAGAATTAATTATTTTATATACTGGTTCTTTTTGACAATGCTTAGTATTAGTATTTATCACCATAGGATGTCAGAAGCCAGAAAGACAGAACAACTTGAAATTACAAATGCTAATCTGGAATACATTTCAATCACTGATGCAGCTACTCATATATGGAATATGAATTATTTCGTTAATAAGAGTTCTGAATTTTTGAAGAATTCATCTGATATATCCCAATATAGATTTATATTCATAAATATCCAGAATTTTGCAAATTATAATGAAAAGTATGGATATACGAAAGGAAATGAACTTCTTAAGCAAATAGCACAGAAATTGGTTTCTATGTTTAAAGAACACGGAATTGTAGCCAGGCAGGCAGATAATCATTTTGTTGCACTTATAAATACAAATGAATTATATAAGCTTAAAGATTTTTCTGATTATTTAAAGAGTATTGATGATGAAGTAAGGCTTAATCTTAAGGCTGGTTCATATAGTACAGATGATGTAAATATAGATCCAAATAGAGCATGCGATCGAGCAAGATATGCAGCCACGACCATAGACAAGTACTACGATAAATATTTGTCAGAATATGATGAGTCTATGGAAAAAGATCATCAGAAGAGAAGATATATTATCAATCATCTTGAAGATGCAATTGAAAAAGGCTATATAAAACCATATTATCAGCCGGTAACCTGGGCTAAAGGAAGAGAATTATGCGGCTTTGAAGCTCTTGCTAGATGGATAGATCCAGAATATGGATTCTTAAGTCCTGGTGATTTTGTCCCAATTTTGGAAGAATACAGAGAAATACATAAACTAGACAGATGTATTGTTGAGTCTGTTGTACGTGATCTTAGTGAATTGCAAAAAGCAGGACTTAGGACTGTACCTGTTTCACTTAATTTTTCGAGACTTGATTTTGAACTTTCAGATGCAATAAGGCATTTGGACGAGACATTAAAAAAATACAATGTTGATAAGAAATGGGTTCACGTAGAAATTACAGAAAGTGCTCTTAGTGAATATCATGATATTCTGGATAATTCTATTAATAGACTTCATGATATGGGATTTTCATTGTGGCTTGATGATTTTGGCAGTGGATATTCTGCCTTAAATGTACTTAAGGATTATAATTTTGATGTGCTAAAAATAGATATGGCATTTCTTTCTAATTTTGGTACGAATGATAAAGCGAAACCTATTCTTAAGAGTATTGTTCAAATGGCTAATTCGATAGGAATAAAGACACTGACAGAGGGGGTAGAAACAACTGATGAAGCTAATTTCCTTGAAAGTATAGGATGTGGAAGACTTCAAGGCTATCTTTATGGTAAACCCCTTCCAAAAGAAGAAACTGTAAAAAGGATAAATGATGGAGAATTCATAGTTTCTGATGAATTGATTTGAATTTCAAACGATATTTTTTCTGAATAGATTTTTATTGGTGGTTTAATGGATGAAAACTAAGTTTAATAATGTTTTTGCCTTTTTTGACAAAAGACTACAAAAATTGAAAATCAGTGTTTTGGTTAGATTTATAGCCATTGAAATTCTTATTATTATTTTGGTGACTTTTTTTAATCTGATTTTTGTTTGGAAAAATTATCGTAAATTGGATGATCTTCAGGGATCTTATGAAAGATCAGTTGATCAGCTTGATGCTTTAAGGCAGGGATCTGATGTATTAACAGACGAAGCAAGGAATTATATTGTAACTGGAAAATATATGTATATAGAAAATTATTTCAGGGAGGCTGAAGTTACAAAACGTAGAGAAAAAGCGGTAGAAGCATTGGAACTATATGCTTCAGATGCAGCCTGTGAATATCTTCAGAAAGGACTTGAAGAGTCTAATACGCTGATGAATACAGAATATAAAGCTTTTGTAATCGCATCAGAATGTTATGGTGTTGTAGAAGAGAGATGGCCTGAAACACTCCTTGAATGGAAAAATGAGCATAAAGATGAGCTCGCTAACTGTAATAAAAGTATAGAATATGCAACTGAATTGGTTTTTGGTGTTTTATATCAAAATGATAAAAGCACAATTGCAGGGTATATTGAAAGTTGTAATAACATAATAAAAGAGGAGATAGGTTCTAATACTGCAGCTATTTCAAAAAGATTAAACTATGCAATTATGCTACAGATGGTAATTATGGTAATACTTGCAATAAGTATACTTATGTTTTTCATAACTATTGATATTGCTATAGTTATGCCTATAAAATTATTTAGTGCTTCAGTATCGGATGATACAACTGTTGATCCGCACGGAACTATTGAACTTGTTGATTTAGCAAATGAATATAATAAGCTTTATATGCAGAACTTGAAAAACAAAGGAAGGCTTGAGTATAAGGCTGAGCATGATGCTCTTACAAAATTATATAACAGACAAGCGTTTGATAAGATGTGTGATGCATTTTCAAGAAGCAGAGATCCAATAGGAATAATAATGCTTGATGTAGATAAGTTTAAAGAAATAAATGATAATTATGGACATGCTGTTGGTGATAACGCACTTCAAAGTGTTGCATATCAGATGAAGCGCTTTTTCAGGGCTCAGGATTATATATTCAGATATGGAGGAGATGAGTTTGTTGCAATCCTGACGGGTGTAAATGAAGAGTCTTATAAAGCTATTGAAGCCAAGTTAAAAAAACTAAGTGTAGCTCTTCAGAGGCCGGTAAATTCTGTTTCTCCACCGTTGAGTTATAGCGCAGGTGTTGTTTTTTGTCAGTCGGGATTTAAAGATCAGGATTTAAAAATGGCAGATGATGCATTGTATAATACAAAATTAAATGGAAGAAATGGATATACGATATATCAGGGTGGGGAAAAGGTTTTCTATAGCTGTAAAATAGATGAAGAAGCAATAGTTAATTGAATATTTATAACGTTTTAGAAAACATTTATAATCATAAGGACGAATAAAACGGGGGAAATGTTATAATGAATATATATAGTTAAGCGAAGCTTTCTTATTGAGGGAATAATATGATTTGGAATTTGGATTTTGATATAGCTGCACTGTTAGTGTGCTTAATTCTAATTACATATTATAATGTTAGAAAAAATATTCCAATACGGAGAAATTATGCTTTTCTGTCGCTTATGTATGCAACAATATTTGTGACTATCTCAGATATTGTTTCTTCAATTATTACAAATTATCCACAACGTTTTTCTAATATGTTCCTGTATAGTGTAAATATGATTTATTATGTTTTGCTGGCTATATGTCCAATGGCTTTTTCAGTTTTTACTACTATGCTTATAAGGAAAAAGAAAATGGATTTGGTATTTTCATTCCTGATAATTGCACCATTTATGCTGGTAACAATAATAACACTTGCTAATCCTTTTACTGACTTTGTTTTCTCAATTGATAATAGTGGTGTTTTTTCGTATGAGAAAGGCCGTAATATATATTATATAGAAAGTATGTTTTATTATGTTATATCATGCTTTTTTGTTAGTATAAATCTGAATTCATTGAAAAGACGTCATAGAACATCTTTATATATATATGTTTTTTCTCTTATGATAGGGCATACTCTACAGGTTTTTGTTATGCCTTATCATCAATGCGTATCACTTAGTGCACTTGTTGGTCTTCTTGCAATATTCCTTGCATTTGAAAATCCGGATTATTATAGGGATAGATCGACAGATTTTTTTGATGAACGCGGATTACAATTGCTTAGAGAAGAAGATTTTATGTATGACAAGCATAGAATAATGGCTGGATTTGTAATAGAAAATTATGGTGCGATTGTGGAAGCACATAACTATTCTACGATTTCAGCTATTCTTTCTGCTATAGCAGAGTATCTAGGAACAATAGATAATACTTTGACCAGATTCTATTTGGGAAATGGTGTTTTCATCATTTATATGGACACAGATAAAAACTCAGTGGATTTTAAGACAAAACTTATAGAATTTTTTGGTAAACCGTTACAGATAGATAATGATAGTTTTTTGCTATATCCAAGATTTTTTTATTCAACCGGAGATATTAAATATTCTTCTTTCGAAGAGCTTATGACTACATTAAATATTGTAATTGATGTAGCTAAGCAAACGAACGGAAGGTACGCTGTTCTTGTAAATGAATCTTTACGTAAAAGGGCAGTTTGCAGGCTGAAAATTGAAAACGCTTTGGAAAGGGCTATTACTAAAGGAAAACTGGAAGTCTATTATCAACCTATTTTTTCTACTAAAGAGGGTAAGATTACTTCAGCGGAAGCCCTTGTGAGAATAAATGATGATGAACTTGGCATACTTTTACCTGATGAGTTTATTAGAATTTCAGAACGTAATGGAAGCATTACAAGGCTTGGAGAGCAGGTATTTGAAAAGGTATGTCATTTTATAAAAAAATATGATATAAAAACACTTGGGCTGGAGTATATTGAAGTGAATCTTTCTCCGGTTCAAATTCAGAAAATGGGAATGGCAGAAACTTTCTTGAGAATAATAAAGAAATATGATGTTGACTCGGCTCAAATTAATTTGGAGATAACAGAGTCAGAAACAACAGAGTTTTCAAATATTGAGGATAATGTAAGTAAAATGTATAATTCAGGAATTACATTTTCGCTTGATGATTATGGTACAGGTTATTCAAATCTTGTAAATGTAATGAAGCTTCCTCTTTCTATTGTAAAAATAGATAAATCCATTGCGTGGGCATATTTTAAAGATAATACAGAAATGCTTGTGCATGTTATTCCTCAAATAAAAAATCTTGGCAAAAAAATTGTGGTAGAAGGTGTGGAAGATATTAATATGGCGAATGTACTGACTGAAATGGGCTGCGATTATCTTCAGGGCTTTTATTATAGTGAGCCTTTACCTGAAGAAGAGTTTGTTGAATATCTAAATGGCTTTAAATAAAAAGAGGAAATGCATTGCATTTCCTCTTAATTTTATAATTTTAACCTTGAAGCTTCTTGATAATGTTTGGAAGCTCGTCATCAACCTTATCGTTTTCTAACTGACACGTTCCAGCATTTTTGTGTCCGCCGCCGCCATAGGAAAGACATATTTCTCCAATATTTGCATCAGAATTTTTGTTTATGATGCTCTTACCAATCATAACAGCAGTATTCTGCTTTTTGAATCCCCATGCAACGTGTATTGATATTTCCATTTCAGGATACATAGCATATACCATAAAACGATTTCCTGTATAAATGGTTTCTTCATTTCTAAGATCTATAACACCAACATTTCCATGCATTTTTACTAATTTTTCAATTTGAGCTTTAAACAGTTCTGCCTGCTTGAAGTAAAGATCAGTTCTTTCCTTGACGTTAGGAAGCTCAAGAATCTCATCTATAGAATATTGTGTGCATTTGTCAATGAGTTCCATCATAAGATCATAATTTGAAATCTTGAATTCATGGAAACGTCCCAGACCTGTTCGGGCATCCATAATGAAATTAAGAAGATTCCATCCGGATGGATTAAGGATTTCTTCTTTGGTAAAGTCTGCACTATCACCTTTGTCTACGGCTTCCATTATTTCTGGAGTAACTTTTTTAAATGTCTTTTCACCGCCATAATAATTATATACGACTCTGGCAGCTGATTTTGCATCGCCCTCAATTATCCATTTATTTTTTACAGAAACATCTGCATTACGTGTGAGTTCACTTTCATGGTGATCGAAAGCAAGACCAACTCTTGGATCAAAAGGAAGATTTGTAGTAATATCATTTTCATTTAAATCTACTTTTCCATCCTGGACATCTTTAGGATGAACGAACTTTATTTCGCCAATAAGATCCATTTCTTTTAAGAGCATAGCACATACAAGGCCATCAAAATCACTTCTCGTAACTAATCGCTTCATAATATGATTTCCTTTCTTTCAATAATACACCTAATAACAGTATACTATATTTTCTGAAAAATAATTATAAAAAAATGATTATTTTAATACATATTTGTAATTTTTGATAACTTTTATAAAAAAACAATAAAAAGGGTATTATGACATAATTATTCTGATATTATTTATGTGTGGGCTTGGTCATTATAGAAAATTCCTTTTTTTATTTAGATGTGTGGAGATATTATGCACAAAATCTTAAAATATATAAGTGAGAATCGTATAGTAAGATACAACGCATTGCTGTTGGGAATAGCTCTGCTCATCGTTACAGTTAGTGCGCCATATCTGTACAGAGATCTTACCAGAGATGATCAGCAAAAAACTACAGAACTTCTTTTTGGAGGAATATATTCTTCTGTACATGGTGATTTCGAGGGCCCTATCCAGGTGGCTATGACTGTTGGAGAAGACCCGCTTCTTAAGAATCTGATAAGTAATTATTCACAGATAGATAATGATGAATTTGATAAAAAAATGACAGGATATCTTTCAGCAATTAAAGATATCAATAATTATTCGAATGCATTTATTATTATTGATAAGGATAAGGCTTATTATAGAAATGATGGTTTTAGTAAGTATTTATCACTTGATAATGGAAATGTTGACAGATGGTATTATTCATTTGTTGATAGTGGATTGGATTATGCAACAGATGTTAATACTGACGAATTTAATGACGGTGAATGGACTATCTTTGTCGATTACCGGGTAGAAAATAATAACGGAGATTTGCTTGGAGTTTGTGGAGTTGGTTTTGAAATGTCCGATATTATGAGGATGATATCGGAATATGAAAAAATATATGATGTAACAATATTTTTTACTGATAGTGAAGGAAAAAAGGTTTTGTCTTCTGATGAAATGGATCTGGAAACATCTGTAAGCGTAGATGTAAAGCTGGATGCTAATAATGAGCAGGCATATTGGTCATCAGATGGATATGTTATGAGTAAATATGTCGAAGAACTAGGTTGGTTTCTTGTTGTAAAAAATAATCATAGTAGCTTTTCGATAATGTTTAAAAAGCTATTAAGATATACAGCTATCATTTTGCTTGTAATGATTATAATTATAATTGTTTTTAATTATGCATATAATGAGCAGGATAAAAGAAAACTAAGTAAAATGGCAACTACTGATAATCTGACGGCTATCCCAAATAGAATGGGAGTACTTATAAAGATAGATGACTTCTTTGAACGAATAGATTGCAAAAAACAGGGGGCAGCTTTATTTTTGATTGATCTGGATCATTTTAAAGAAGTAAATGATACTCTTGGACATGCGGTTGGAGACAAGGTATTACAGGATATCGCTGTTATTTTAATGCATACTTTTAGGGCAAATGATATAGTAGGACGTATTGGCGGCGATGAATTTATAGCATTCTGTCCAGGTCTGAAAGATAAGAATGCTGCTTATTTAAAGGCTGAAGAACTAAATAAAGCCTGCAGGAAAACTTATACTGATAATGATGGTAATAAGGCCACAATCAGTATAAGTGTTGGAATGTCATCATTTCCGGCTAATGGTGTAAATTATTCCGAATTGTATGAACAGGCAGATGAAGCATTGTATTATGTTAAAAACACGACCAGGGATTCCTATGAAGACTATGAAAAAATAAATAAAAATAGGAAAGTTACTTGATGATTTTAATTTCGATTGAGCATATATGAATCGAATCCGGATGATGTATGTATTTCCTGGTCGCTTGTAATGAACATTGCTTCTATACCTTCAGTTTTCTCTACCAGATCCATGCCTTTATCAAGTCCCAGGATGAAACAGGTTGTTGAAAGGGCATCACCAATTACTGAGGAATCAGATATTATGGTTATTCCGTAAATACCATTATCTACGGGATATCCAGTAGATGTGTCTAAAATATGATGGTAAAGTTTACCGTCTTTTTCAAAATAGCGTTCATAAACCCCCGATGAAACTATCGATTTATCAGCAGCAGAAATAGTTGCAGATACTTCCTGGTTTGCTCCAAAGGGTTTCTGTATTCCAACATTAAAATTTGATCCATCAGGTCTGGAACCAATTAAAAGTACATTACCGCCAAGATTTATTATTCCACTCTTAATATTTTGAGAAATAAGATATTCTTTTAGCATATCTGCTATATATCCCTTTGCAATAGCCCCAAGTTCTATTTTTGTTTCAGTATCTTTTAAAGTTACCTGAGAATCATTTATAAGAATATTATTGTAATTCACATGTGATAAAGCATTTGAGATTGCAACCGGATCGGGAATAATATGATCTTCAGTCTCGAAGTTCCATAAAGAACTTACGGATCCGATAGTAGGATCAAATGCTCCGTTAGAAAGAGTGGCATATTGAAGGGCTATATTTAGAAGTTCAATGGTATTATCTGAAACTGTCACAGGATTTCCTTTGGATTTATTGATGATACTGATGTCACTATCAGAAACGTGTGAAGATAGCATTTTTTCGTACTTATCACAGATATTCATACATTCATCTAAAATGGTCATGTCATTTGTGTCATATATTGTTATTTCTATAATTGTATCAAAATAAAAACCGGTCCTCGATAAAGGTTCAGAGGACATTTGACAAGATGATATTAATGTCATAAGTGTAAAAAGGAGTAGTATGGTAGAAAAAAGTTTTGATTTTGTAATCATTGTAAATAATTCCTTTAATCGTAATAAAAAGCTTAACACAAAGAAAACATCTGATATTTTAAATGTTTTATTTAGTATGCTTATAATTTAAACTGGCTTTAGATTTTTTACAGTATCAGATATTTCTATTTTTGTATAAATATCGGCATAGTCCATAGCAGTAAGGTCTTCTATATAATTTAAAGAATAATTCTTTTTGATCCCATTTTTGATTAAAATATCTGCGGCCTTATTATAAGCTATTGCCGCTTCGTTTTCGGTATCATATTTACCTATAACATAGTTACTTTTAACATGAATTACGGCTTTATATTTAATAAAACCTTTGTGTGTAAACTGCTGAACACCATTGTATCTGTTTAGAATGATTATATTATCGTAACGATAATCAGTATTATCCCCATTAACAAATTGGTAATCACGGCCTTCAACAGCATAATTTTTTATTCCGTATCTGCTGGGAATATTAATTTGACTTCCATAGTCAGCGACGAAAAGGTGAGAACCTCTTTGCATTATTTTATGAGATGAATAATAGAAAAGATCTTCATTGTCAAATTTTAATACGACTGACGGTGAGAGATAGTATTCGAAATATTTATTTTGAAGATAGATCGGATTAGGTATATACATTTTTTTATCTCTGAAATTGATAAGTGTAATAAACTTTTCAAAAGGTATAGAGTCTGTTTCTTTATATTTATCTATTGTATATTCTGGATCATGTAATATTTCATAAGCCTGTTTATAGACTTTTGATGCTTTAGACTCTGAATCAAAGGATCCAAGAGCAATATGTCTTTTATTAAAGGTGATTGATGCACGGAAGGATTTTGTTCCATCCAGAAGTGTTGTTTCATATACCCCAATTGATTTTTTTTTCATATACCCCTCACTTATGTTTGATGATGCACTTTATTTATGCTATACTTTACATCGGTAAAGTATTATTTTTGTTGATATAATATTATTTTACCTACATGAGAAGATTAACTCAAGCGTTATAAGGAAAAGGAGTGTTATAAAATGAGCGATGTTATGTACAGCAGTACCAGGGGGGCGGATTTAAAGGTAAAGGCTTCAGAAGCTATATTGAGAGGCCTTGCGCCAGATGGAGGACTTTTTGTTCCGGATCATATTCCGCATTTGGACAAATCTCTTGAAGAAATATCAGCTCTTGGATATAAAGAAACAGCATATGAAGTAATGAAGCTGTTACTTACTGATTATACTGAAGATGAGCTTAAAAATTGTATTGAACATGCATATGATTCTAAATTTGATACTGAAGAAATTGCTCCAATGACTCAGGCTGGTGGTGCTTACTACCTTGAGCTTTATCATGGCGCAACAATTGCCTTTAAGGATATGGCACTCTCTATTCTTCCATATCTTATGACAACAGCTGCAAAGAAGAATAATATCAAGAATGATATTGTTATTCTTACTGCAACAAGTGGAGATACTGGAAAAGCAGCTCTTGCAGGTTTTGCAGATGTTGAAGGTACAAAGATTATTGTTTTTTATCCAAAGCACGGTGTAAGCCCAATACAGGAAAAGCAGATGGTTACTCAAAAAGGTGACAATACACATGTAGTTGGAATAGAAGGAAACTTTGATGATGCACAGACTGGTGTAAAGAAGTTATTTACGGACAATAATCTTGCAAAAGAAATGAACGAAAAAGGATTCCAGTTCTCAAGCGCAAATTCAATTAATATTGGAAGACTTGTTCCACAGATTGTTTATTATGTTTATTCATATACAAGACTTCTTGGCGAGGGAAGAATTGCAAAGGGGGATAAAGTTAATTTTGTAGTTCCTACAGGAAACTTTGGTAATATTCTTGCAGCATACTATGCAAAAGCTATGGGAATTCCAGTTGGAAAGCTTATCTGTGCTTCTAATTCCAATAAAGTTTTATTTGATTTCTTCCAGACTGGTACATATGACAGAAACAGAGACTTTGTTCTTACAAGTTCACCTTCAATGGATATTCTTATCTCTTCTAATCTTGAAAGACTTATATATCATATTGCTGGTGATAATGCTGCCAAAGATGCTGAATATATGAAAGAACTTACACAGAATGGTAAATATGCTATTTCTGATGATATGAAAGCAAAGCTTACTGATTTCTATGGTAATTATGCTTCTGAGGAAGAGACAGCTGAGGCAATAAGAAACCTCTATAAAGAAACAGGATATGTAATTGATACTCATACTGCAGTTGCAAGTTCAGTATATTCTAAATATGTGAAAGATACTGGTGACAAGACTGTGACGGTAATTGCATCTACTGCAAGCCCATTTAAGTTTACAAGAAGTGTAATGAATGCAATTGATAATGCAGATGAATCAGTTGATGATTTTGCTCTTGCAGATAAGTTATCAGAGATGGCAGGCATTACAATTCCAGCAGCTGTAGAAACAATCAGAAACGCTGAGATTAGACATAAGACCGTTGTAGAGACAGCAGACATGGAAAAAGCTGTACGAAATTTCCTTAATATCTGATGTAGTTTATAGTATTTTTACTGTTAATATGAAGGTCATTATTTTATAATAATAGATAGAAAGAAGGCATTATAATGGATAATTTATTTGATGTTGCCATTGTTTTTGGCGGAATGTATATGTTATATTCAGCCATTCAACTAAAGGTAAATAAATTATTTAAAGTAGGGGTAGTAATCCCACCATCAATGAATGAAAGATCAATAAAAGATAAGGAAGGCTTTATTTCTTATACATATCCAAGGCTTATGGGACAGGGAATTGGTCTGATCATTATTGGTATAGGAGGAATTGCTTTCGATATGATGGGGCTTTCCGATGCTCATATAATTTTGTATTTAATTGCTCTTGTTGTTTTACTTGTAGGTACAAGAATAATTGAAAATGGAAAGAAAAAGTTTTACTAAGTAACATGACTCAGAATGAATAGTGGTAATAATTCCGGGTCTTAACTGATATTACTAGATTTGTAGTTACAGGAGGTATGATGGACAAAGTAATCAATGTATACTCAGAAGTCACACCACAGATTATTGATTTAGCTAAGCTGGGAGAAGAGGCAGATTTTATTCAGCCTGAATTATTCACTGAATATGATGTAAAAAGAGGTCTTAGAGATTTAAATGGTAAGGGTGTTCTTACAGGTCTTACTAATATATCTGAGATTAAAGCAAAAGATATTGTTGATGGTCAGGAAGTTCCTGCAGATGGAGAATTATATTATAGAGGATATAATATTGAAGATCTGATAAGAGGAATTTCAGAAGATAATAGATTTGGATTTGAAGAAATTACTTATTTATTATTGTTTGGAAAGCTTCCTGACAAAGATGAATTAAAGAATTTTTCTGATACTTTGTATTTTTATCGAAGTCTACCTACAAGTTTTGTAAGAGACATTATAATGAAAGCGCCAAGTAAAGATATGATGAATACTTTGGCAAGAAGTGTACTTACTTTATATTCATATGATGATAGAGCTGATGACACTTCTTATGCAAATGTTTTAAGACAGAGCATGCAGCTTATAAGTTTGTTTCCACTATTGGCTATATATGGATATCAGGCATATAATCATTACCATGAGGGAAATTCACTGTTTATTCATCCACCAAAGGATAATTTATCAACAGCAGAGCATATTTTGTATTTGCTAAGACCAGATAGTAAATATACAGACCTTGAGGCAAGACTTTTGGATATCTGTCTTATTTTACATATGGAGCATGGTGGTGGTAATAATTCATCATTTACAACTCATGTAGTATCTTCATCTATGACAGATACTTATTCAGTTATAGCGGCTGCACTAGGGTCACTTAAGGGACCAAGGCATGGTGGAGCTAATATAAAAGTTGTAAATATGTTTGATGACATGGAAAAGAATGTTAAAAACTGGGAAGATGATGATGAAATAAGGGATTATCTCCAGAAGATTCTTGATAAAAAAGCATTTGATAAACAAGGCCTTATATACGGAATTGGTCATGCAATTTATTCAAAGTCTGATCCAAGAGCGCGTGTATTTAAAGGCTTTGTTGAGAAACTGGCTCATGCAAAGGGCTTTGATAAAGAATTATATCTTTATGAAAAGGTTGAGCAGATTGCACCAGAGCTTATAAGCGGTGAACGTAAGATGTACAAGGGCGTTAGCGCTAATGTGGATTTTTATTCCGGATTTGTTTATAAGATGCTGGGACTTCCCTTGGAATTATATACACCTATTTTTGCTATGGCACGTATTGTTGGATGGAGTGCGCACAGAATGGAAGAACTTGCAAATAATAGTAAGATAATCCGTCCTGCATACAGAGCAGTGGGAGAACACAAGGAATATATAAATATTGATGAAAGAAACAAATAAAGAGGTTATTATGGAAGATAAAGAGATTTTTAAGTATATTGATCATACCTTATTAAAAGCTTTTGCTACTTGGGATGATATTGTTGCACTATGTGATGATGCAGTTAAATATGGCACAGCAACAGTATGTATACCGCCATCATATATTAAGAGAGTTCATGATAAGTATCAGGATAATCTTAAGATATGTACTGTTATAGGCTTTCCTCTTGGTTACAGTTGTACAGCTTCAAAGGTTTCTGAAGCAGTTGAAGCTCAAAAAGATGGTGCATCTGAAATCGATACTGTTGTAAATATTGGTGATGTAAAGAGCGGCAGATTTGATGAAGTACTTACTGAACTTAAGGAAATTAAGAAAGCATGTGGTGAAACTACACTTAAAGTTATTATAGAGACATGTTATCTTACAGATGAAGAAAAGATTAAGCTTTGCAAGATTGTTACAGAAGCGAGGGCTGATTTTATAAAGACTTCTACAGGATTTGGTACAGGCGGCGCTACAGTAGAAGATGTAAGACTTATGAAAGAAAATGTCGGAGAAAATGTAAAAGTTAAAGCAGCAGGTGGAATCAATACAATTGATGATGCAAAGGCTATGATCGAGGCTGGGGCTGACAGACTTGGATCATCAAAAGTGGCTCCTCTTATTGCACAAAAATACGGTTTATAATTATTCGAGGTGCGTATCATTATGTATTTAATGATGCGCACCTCGCATCAATAATGGCAAAATATAAATGAAATAAAAAGATAGTTGGTAGAAAATGGAAAATATTGAAATTAAAAACAGATTAACGAAACTTAGAAAAACAATGAAAGAAAATGGCATTGATTATTATATGATGCCAACATCAGATTATCATAATTCTGAATATGTAGCAGATTTCTTTTGTGTAAGGAAGTATTTCTGCGGATTTGACGGATCTAATGGAACCCTTGTGGTTTCATCTGATTGGGCTGGCATGTGGACTGATGGAAGATATTTTATACAGGCAGAAAAGCAGATGGAAGGAACCGGAGTTAAGCTATACAGGATGCTTGATGCAGGTGTTCCTACTATAAATGAATATTTAAGTCAGAATATGAAAAAGGGTCAGGTACTTGGATTTGATGGCAAAGTTATATCTACTGAAGTAGGAGAGGAACTTGAAAACGCACTCCAGGATAATCAGGTCAGTTTTAAATATGATATGGATCTTGCAGAAATCGTATGGGAAGACAGACCTGAGCTTCCATGTAACGATATGTATGTCTTATCTGATGAATTGTGCGGAAAAAGCTTTAAAGAAAAACTTTCAGAAGTAAGAAAAGCTATGGAAAAAAGCAAGTCCGTACAACATTTGCTTTGCAAACTTGATGATATTATGTGGCTTACGAATCTTCGTGGCGGAGATGTAGAATGCAATCCGGTTGCACTTTCATATGCTTTTATCACAATGAATGAATTTTTCTTATTTGTTCAAAAGGATGAAGTCACAGATACTGTTAGAAAATATTGTCAGGATAATGAAATAATACTGAAAGATTATCATGATATAGTAGAATTTGTTTCTTTGTATGATTACCAGGGAGACACACTTCTTGATAAAAGAAATGTAAATTATACTGTTTATAAAAAGCTTGTGCAGGCTGCTGAAAATAAAGGATATAAATATCATATTGCAGATGATCCTACAGAGCTTATGAAAGCAATAAAAAATGAAACCGAGCTTAAGAATATCAGAGAAGTATATATAAGGGACAGTGCGGCTCTTACCAAATTTATATACTGGGTTAAGACAAATGTTGGAAAGGTCCCAATGACAGAATATTCAGCGGCAATGAAACTGGATGGAATGAGAGCTGAACTTCCAGGTTTTATAGAGCTTTCTTTTCCAACCATCAGTGCTTATGGTTCAAATGCAGCTATGATGCATTATGAGGCTACAGAGACAGATTATGCTGATGTAAAGCCTGAGGGAATGTTACTTGTTGATTCAGGCGGTACTTATATGGGTGGTACTACTGATGTAACAAGAACGATAGTACTTGGTGAAATTAGTGATGAGATTAAAAAGCATTATACGGCTACCTGTATTGGAATGTTACAGCTTGCAAACTGCAACTTTCTTGAAGGATGCTATGGCAGAAACGTTGATATAATGGCAAGACAGCCACTATGGGATCTTAATATTGACTATAAATGTGGAACAGGACATGGCGTGGGATATATGCTTAATGTTCACGAGGGACCACATAATATCAGGTGGAGAATGCGTCCTGGTCTTGAGGATGCAGTTCTTGAGCCGGGAATGATTGTATCAGATGAACCTGGTGTTTATATTGAGGGAAGTCATGGAATAAGAATTGAAAATATTCTTGAAGTAGTTGCGGGTGCATGCAATGGGGATGGTCAGTTTTTACATTTTGATCAGCTTACATATGCACCAATTGATCTGGATGCAATAGATACCAGATATATGCAGCCAAAAGATATAAAGGCATTAAATGATTATCATAAGATGGTATATGATAAGATAGAACCTCTTATCGAAGAGCCGGAAATCAAAGAATGGCTTAAGAGTGCAACAAGAGCAATTTGATTAAATAAAAAGTCACACTAAAAAATCTGATTATTTTTTAGTGTGACTTTTTTTATAAGAGATAATTTTTTGTAATCAATTAGAAAGTAATAAGTTTATTTTGGTATAGAATTAATTATATTCGTGATCAGTTCACCATCTACATCATGTAGGGCTATTATGAGCTTTGAATGAGCATCTGTGTATTTTTCTGGTATTTTATATTTGCTAAGCATATCCATTATGTTGTCTGCAGTATCATAATCATATGCTGTAACAGCTTCTTGCATTGTATTGTAAGCATCAAGCAACATACTCTCATCAATTTCAGATTTGTCAGAATCGTTTTTATTTAAGCCAAGTGCAGAGAATAGACTATTTTTATAACTTCTGTAAAGTTTTAATAACTCATCAATATTTTCTGAAATATATTCGGTATCTTTTTCATTTCCTTTTTCTTCCATTACTTCAGCCATTTTAGAAAGCTTGTTTATTCCTATAAATCTGGAAGAACTTTTTAGTGCATGTACCAAAATAGTCATGTTTTCAATATCTTTTTTCTCGGCATAATCCTGGATGAGATCAGCTTTGTTCTCGATGGATATAGCAAATTCAGTAAGAGCTTCTTTGTACAGATCATCTGTTTCCATAATATCTATACCGGCAAAGTAATCGATGCCATCTATCTGATCAAGTGCAATTTGTAATTCGGATTTTTCTATATCTGAGTCATATTCGTGAACTTCTTCAAATGTTTTATCTTCATCGCTGACTGACTCAATCTTTTCAAGTGGAAGATATTTTAGTATTAAAGCTTCGAGCTCTGTAGCTTTTACAGGCTTACTCATGTAATCATCGAAGCCAACGCTTAGGAATTGTTCACGCACACCTGTAATAGCGTTTGCAGTCAGCATGATATGTTTTGCATTTATACTTGCCCTGTCTGGTTCAGATTTAAGTCTAGAGAGTGTTTCTATGCCGTCAATTGAAGGCATTCTGTAATCGATAAAAATTATATCATAAGGAACAAGCCCGGCCATATCTATAGCATCAAAGCCATTGTCACAGGTATCTACTTGAATCTGAGTATCACGAAGAAGTCCTTTAATAACAATCAGATTCATCTTTGTATCATCAACAACAAGAATTCTTGCTTTAGGGGCATGGAAGGACTCATGGTAATCCATCATTACATTGTCATGATACATGCTTGGAGAGTAGTCACCAATTGGCGTAGGGTCAATTATTTTTTGCCTTAAAATGAATGAAAAAGTGCTTCCTGTACCATATTCACTTTCTACAGATAGTTTAGAGTTCATACCATCCAAAAGATCTTTGACGATACTCATACCAAGTCCGGTTCCCTCAATAAGAAGATTACGTCTTTCTTCAATTCTTTCAAAAGGTGTAAATAATTTTTGCATGTCTTCAGGCTTTATGCCTATGCCAGTATCCTTTACAGAAAAATAAAGATCGATATATTCATCGTCGACTTTTTCATGGGATACTGAAAGAGTTACGCCGCCTCTTTCGGTATACTTGATTCCATTAGTGATAATATTGATCAGGCATTGTTTTATTCTGACGTTATCTCCAAAAAGTCTGGTTGGAATTTCTGAAGATATATTAAATGAGAAAGTCAAATCTTTTTCTTTGGCTTTGATGCTGGACATATTATATAAATCTGTTAGCATATCGCATACGCTATACTCCACAGGGTAGATTTCTAATTTGCCAGATTCCATTTTTGAAAAATCTAATATGTCATTTATAAGCCCTAAAAGAGTATTACCAGATTCTTTTATGTTCCAGGCATACTCCTTGATATTTCTTTCCTTGGAATCACGAAGAATCATTTCATCAAGACCAAGAACAGCATTGATAGGAGTTCTGATTTCATGAGAAATGTTTGCTATGAAATTGGATTTTGCCCTGTTTGCATTTTCGGCGGCTTCTTTGAGTTCTATAATCTGGTTTGTATATTCATTTAAGAAGGTCATATCAAACATCCACGCCATATATCCAATAGTATTTGAACCATCCTGAAGTTTGGAAACGCGAATCTCGATGTTTTTGTCCTGAAGATTATATAGCTTCTCCTGCTGAGTAAATAGATCTGGTATAAATTCAGGATCGTTTGAGGCTTTTTCATAAATATCAGGAACCAGTTCCAGCGCAGTATTATTGACATATTTTAGGTTTAAATTATTATCTACTATGATTAGACCTTCTCTGGTACTTTCAAGTGTTGCGTTTCTTGCGACATCAATTTCTTCGATTATTCCAAATTTTTTCATCAAAATGAATAAAATGATGCAGCTGAAAATAAGGCTAAATGGCACTAAATCTATATAAGAACTTATTATTATGTTTAATAACATTGCTATAAGTGGAACTATTGAGCCTATTGTTATAAGTATATATTTAGGATGATCGCTTTTAGGCGCAGAATTAAAAGTTTTGAGTAGAGTATGTATTAATATGATTGAAAGGATTATCATTTCCCCAATCATTGCATAATAAAGAGGCCCAAGTTTTATCTGGACATTAGAAACATTGTTTGTTCTCGCAAATGTATATGATTTATAAAATAGATTATTTTTTTCACAATAGAGAATGGAAATTTGAATAACAGTATTTAATGGAACAAATACATATTTTAGCCAGGTTGGACTTTTACGTCTGCAATAAGCAAATACAAAATATAAAAAACATAAATTTACATAAAGTTTAAATAAGTAACCAATTTTCAGGGCTACCATAAAACCAAATGGAGTGGGGGAATCTATCTGCATAGAATAGGTAAAAACTGTTACACCACAACAAAGCAGCGTTAAAAGCATTGCCCTTGATCCGACTGAGGGTTTCTCAAACGCTACTAAAAAGAATTCAAAAAAAATTATGAAGCTTCCTATCCCTAAAAAAATAACGAATGGTTCCATAATTTCAATCCTTAAAATTAATGTAATAACATATTTATTATGGTATAAATTCGTTTGGGATAGAATTAAAAAAGTGGAAAATTTTTCTTAAATATATAACAATGATATTTAACTAATGAATGTTATAAATAGAGGATTATAAGCTATATTAAGATAAAAATGTCTGATTCAATCATTAAAATAATAATTGAATCAGACATTAATTTTTAGGACTATTTATTCAAATGTAGCGGCACAGGTTTTTAGTTCATCAATGATTTTTATATGCTGAGGACAGGCTCTTTCACATTGACCGCAACCAATACATGCAGAGGCTTTACCACCTTTTGAAATAGCATCATTATATTCAGACTTTGCTCTTTCAATCTGTCCCCAGATAAGCTTTTTGTTCATTGCTGAGAAAATCTTGGGGATATTGATCTGCATTGGACAACCGTCTGTACAGTAGTGACAAGCAGTGCATGGGATAGATTTTATCTGCCCCAAAGCTTCCTGAGCTTTACGGATTGCATCCTGCTCCTTTTCATCAAGTGGTTTAAAGTGTTCCATATATGAAAGATTATCCTGCATCTGTTCAATATTGGACATTCCTGAAAGTACTGTTATCATACCGTCAAGAGAAGCGACAAATCTTATAGCCCATGAAGCAAGAGAGGCATCTGGATTGGCTTCTTTTAAAACTTTCTTTACAGAATCGTGTGGATTTGCAAGAGCACCACCTTTTAC
>JAILEJ010000075.1 GCA_024688095.1 Butyrivibrio sp. | reverse complement strand
TCAAAGAATCTGCAGGGAAAACGATATAATGTCAAAGCCGGAAGATTGTTTTAGGTTTATGAATGACATCCCGGAACAATATACGCAGATGAGTATATTTGATTTGTAAAGAAAGGACACACCATGGAAACATTTTATTATGTAGTAGATAGTATAGATGGAGATTACGCAAATTTAAAAAGAACTGATATTGAATCTGACGAGCTTAAGCTGGTTGCAAGAGCTCTTTTGCCGGAAGGGATTGCAGTTGGTACTAAGCTCAAATATGAACTGTTTCAATACACAATTGTTTGATGAGAATGTTTTAAGAGATTTAAGATATATAGGAGCTGCTATAGAGTCAACTATTACGCACCTAAAGGTACGTGGCTTGCGACACCCCTACTGACTTCGTCGGAAGGGGTGTCTTGCCTACAATCTATAGTCGAAGCTATGTGAATTTTTAATGCAAGATATGTTATTTTTTGATACAAGGCATGTTAGAAATTGGCGGAAGAATTGCTAAATTCTGGGATAAGATATGTTGTATAGCCAATTAAGATATGTTGAGTTTTGGTACAAGATATGCTTTGCATAAACATAAGATATGTGAATTTTTGGTAGTAATCATGCCGGTTTATGGCTGAAGATATGCTATTTTCTGATAGTAGATGTGTAAAAATATGGCGAAAGATATGTGAAAAACTGATACATAAATAAAAGAAACTTTTTCGTCAAATAAGCATAAAAAGGGGATTATGATGAAAGAAGTACTAAGTATAGATGTGAATATAACTAAGGTAGATACTGTAAAAGGTAGTGGCAGAGAAGCGATTATGATCCATTTTGGTGGTTCATGCGACTGTGAGTTATTCAAAGGCGTTATACTTCCTGGCGGAGTAGATACACAGTATCAGGAAGACGGTGGCAGAAGGACTTTATCAGCAAGATATGTACTGGAGGGCAAAGATAATGCCGGTAAGGATTGCCAAATATTTATTGAAAATAATGGTACAACAGATGAAGACGGCAAAGTAAAAGAGACCATTCCTAAAATTGTTACAGACAGTGAGACACTGTCTTTTTTGCAGACTGCACAGCTTAGAGGAACAATTGAAGGAAAAGAAGGTGGTGTAATAATACATATTTGCGAGGTGGATTGAAATTAAATATATGTTGCCAAAAAACTCTTAGTAGTGTATATTGGATTGTGCACAATATAATTGTTTTTATATACACATACGAGGGTAAAATATGAAGAACAGATCATTTAAAGCCGTGGATATGACAGTGGGTACTCCATGGAAACAAATACTTAAATTTACGATGCCGATGCTGATAGGAAATGTGGCACAGCAGCTTTATAGTACGGTGGACAGTATTGTAGTTGGAAGATATGTGGGAGATAATGCGTTGGCTGCAGTTGGAAGTGCAGCCCCTATTCTCAATCTTCTTTTGGTTATGTTTATTGGTGTAAGTATTGGTGCTACTATTATGGTTGCTCAGTACCTTGGTGCAAGAAACAGAGAAGGCTTGTCCTGGACTATAGGTAATTGCATAACACTTATATTTATAGCATCTATTTTGATGACGATACTTGGTGTTGCTATTTCGAGGCCAATGTTGGAACTGCTTAGAACTCCAGAAAGTATTCTTGACTGGAGTGCAGATTATCTTAAGATTCTTTTCCTTGGTTCGATTGGACTTGGTTTTTACAATATTTTGAGTGGTGTGCTTAGAGGAATGGGTGATTCAATTTCAGCACTCTATTATCTTGTAGTTGCCAGTGTTATCAATATAATTTTGGATCTCCTTTTTGTTGCAGGATTTAATATGGGAGTTTCCGGTGTTGCTCTTGCTACAATAATAGCTCAGGCAATATCAGCACTTCTTTGTATCAATCGTCTTCGCAAGATGAATGATGTATTTGATTTTGGATTTAAATTTTATAAATGGAAGGGTGAATATGCAGGACAGATTATCCGACTTGGACTTCCATCAGGAATAACACAGGCGATTTTCTCCATGTCAATCGTGCTAGTTCAGTCTCTTACAAACTCATTTGGTGAGCAGCTTATTACTGCAAGTGTAATCATTCAGCGAGTAGATGGATTTGCTGTTCTTCCGATTTTCTCATTTGGACAGGCAATGACAACCTATGCCGGACAGAATATAGGCGCTGGAAATCAGGAGAGAGTAGAGAAGGGCTCAAAGCAGGGGCTTATAATGTCACTTATGTTTTCTGCTCTTATAGTAGTTATAATTCTTACTTTCGGAAAAAACCTTATGAGAATCTTTACAGATACAGATGAGCTGGTTGAGCTTAGTATGCATCTTATGAGAATTCTTGCAGCAGGATATATACTTATGTCAGTAATTCAGTCTCTGACCGGAGTAATGAGAGGTGCAGGAGATACTGTAACTCCTATGTGGATTTCAGTAATTGAGACATTTTTCCTTAGAATGCCACTTGCATATCTCATGGTATATCTTACCAAGACAGCGGAAATGCCACTTGGAAATCAGGATATGATTTACTGGTCGCTTCTTATAGCATGGGGAATTGGAGCTGCTATGAGCGTTGTACTATATAGGTTTGGAGGATGGCGCAAGAAGGGCCTCGTTCAGAATCAGGAAAAAGAGGTAGCGTAAATTAAATTGTGTTATTAAAAGGTGTCACTTGGATAAAATCCGAGGGCATCTTTTTTATTGCGTAAAGATAGGATAGATGCGAAACTGTCGGAAGGTTTTAATTAATGTGACAAATGGAGAAATAATAAAATGAACGGGATTCGAAAATTGTCCAATCAAGAATTGGACAATTAGGGGAAATGCAGAAAATTGAAGAATCGGATATAACCATTCCACATCATTAAAAAAGTAAACTACCAGTATATTTTAAAGCAAATTCAGAAGGGTTATACTTGTAATGCATCCCAAAATGAGGGAAAGGAGAGGGATGAAAAACAATTTAATAATGTGAATCAAATCCATGGAGGTGTAATATTGAAGAACAGGATGATAATTGGTAAAGGAATAACCTATAGTCTTGATGATTTTGAAACGCATCTTAACAACAATGTACTGGTTGTCGGAGCATCCGGTACAGGTAAGACAACAGGGATTGTGATACCGAACATACTGCAGGCAGATGGAAGTTACATTATCTCTGATCCCAAAGGCAACCTGTATAATAAATATTCTGAATATCTTTCCTTTAAAGGATACAAAGTTAGGAAGTTAGATTTTACACATCCAAGGGAAAGCGCACATTATAACTTCTTCAATTACACACATAGCTATATGGATATAGCGAAGATATGCTATATGCTGATGGATCATGGCGAAAGAAAAAGTAAAATGGATCCCTTCTGGGAGGAATCGGCAATACTGCTCCTTAGAGCAGCACTTGGCTATTTCTATGAAAGGGAAATAAAGAGCGAGGCTAATTTAAAAAATGTGCTTAAGCTCCTTACATATTGCAGAAGAGATGATGAATTCTCATCAGGTTCTACTGGAGAAAAGATATTTGAAAGCCATGGAAAAAATAACCCGGGAAGCATAGCTGCCAGCACCTTTAAGATGGCAAATTCCGGACCAAGCAGAACCTTTGACTCTACGCTGATAACCATATTATCAAAGCTCGGAATATATGATATTCCTGAGATCAGTGAGATGACAAAGGACGATACAATTGATATAGAGGGAATCGGAAAAGAGAAAACAGCAGTGTTTGTAATAGTAAGTGATACAGATAGATCACTTGATGCATTGGTTAATATCTTTTTTACGCAGGCTATAAATACGCTTTGTGAATATGCCGATAATAAGACTACTGATTCAAGGCTTCCGGTTCCAGTCAGATTTATACTTGATGACTTTGCGACGAACTGCAAAATTGAAGAATTCCCAAGGATCATCTCATGCATACGATCCAGAGGAATTTCTACGATGCTGATGGTTCAGGCAGAATCGCAGCTCAAAAAGGGATATGGAGATGACGCAGAAACAATAATCAGTAACTGCGATACATATGTATATCTTGGAGGAAATGATATTCCAACATCGGAATCCATATCGGTAAGGCTTGATGTACCGGTTCAAAGGATTCTCAATATGCCTGTTGGTAAGGAGTATGTATTCCGAAGAGGGCAGGAGCCGGTTGAAGCAGAGATACTAAAGCCGGGTGAATGGGACCGGGATAGGTATAGAGAAAGATAAAAAGTAAACCGTAAGGCGCAGCTTGACAACTTAATATGGAAGATGTATCATATAATACCAATCATTTAGATTCAGTATTCCTCAGATGGCAGGGGTGCCAGAGTGATACGTCACAGGAATACAGTTACAATTGAATAATAAGATACAGATTCTTGGCTGCAATTTCATTTTTGCGAACAAGAAGGAATTGTTTTTCAATGGAGGTTAACTAAATGAATTATCCTGTAATTGACACAGTAGCAACCGGTGAGAGAATCAAGAAACTCCGTAAGGAGAGACATCTCAGGGCTGAAGACATCAGTGACTTCATGGGATTTACAAATACCCAGGCCGTTTACAAATGGCAAAGAGGTGAGTCACTTCCTACAGTGGACAATTTGTTTGCACTAAGTATTTTGTTTGAGACACCAATGGAACAAATCCTGGTAAGACGGGATAAAGATAGAGATGAGAGCGAAAGCTCTCTTCTTCCGATTAATATGAGTTTTAATTTATTCTAATCATGTTCATGATTTTAAACTATCAGTGAATTTTTTCTTTCAAAAATCCAATCTATTATATATAAAGATATAAATAATAAATGGCAAACAGGTTTATATATTAACTTTGCCTATTTGGCCAGAACTGTTTGCTGTGCTTTAATGGAGGAATTATATGATTTCTGAATATGAAATGGGCATTAAGGGTATAGGAAGTTCGATTGACAAGGTAAGGTTAAAAAGACTTATAAAGAATGAGAGTATATGTAACAGAATATGTGATGTTGTGGAAGAAGTCTGCGTTGCATCTGAAATATACAGTATGGAAGGTTCTGTCGGACTCTCAGATGAATATGCATATTCTGGTCCTAATGTATTTAAGGAACTGAAAATTGATATAAACAAAATTGCTTTCAATTTTGATTTTTGGGGTTTTATAGAGGCTGATGATGAATATGAATATAACATTAATCGAAATAGAGAAAGAGAAGATATAAAATACTGTTATATAATTATTATGCTTGGCTTTAAACATATTATGGAAGGTGCAGGTACGTTTATAGTTACCAGGATACTTCTTGATTATCTACCTGCTGATAGGAGAAATGAAGTAGAATCCAGAATTGAAAAACGTATTCAGAAATATCATACAGACTATCAGAACGAGGTCCTTGCGCGTGAAAAAAATTATAAGGCGGTTCAGCTAAGTAAGATAAAACTAAATATGTTTGAATATGTTTCCAATACCATGTATCGAATGTCAGATAGGGAAATCAAAACTTATCAGAAGTATCTTAGCCTTGAAATATTAGAAAGCCTTTTGGCATTACTTAGAGATGAAGTTAGAATTAAGCTTGAAAACAGTATGAGCCCAAAACTCAAGAACCTTTTAAAAGTAGATAGAGGAAGCAAGATATTTGGAATAGAGGATTCCAGGAAAAATACATACTGGGTGTCAACAGATGATTATGAGACTGGAATCAGAATAAGTCGCGCCGCTGAAGTTCTTATGCTTTTGCAAAAGCTTGGGTATATAAAATGTTATTTTAAAGTTGCGAATAACTTTAAGGAGATTCTACAAGAGGAAAGAGCATTTTGTGAGCTTGGGGATCTTATAAATACAATCGATAATGAGATATGGAATAAAAAGGCAGATTTATTTAATTGATACCATCATTATGGATTGCAGGTAAAAAAACTTCTGCCGAAGCCGGTGGTGAGGTTCATCTGTTTGCCGTAATAT
>JAILEJ010000057.1 GCA_024688095.1 Butyrivibrio sp. | reverse complement strand
CCAATAAAATGTGCAAATAAATATGCAGACATAATTAATATCCTCCTAAAAAGTTTGGAATACTAATATGATAGGACCAGCTGTAATTGGGAAGCAAGTAAAATCTGCGATATATTGGATAAATGGTCGTATTTGCAATTATAAACTCTAAAAATACTAAGATATTGCCTTATCGTTACTTTTAAAATTTGTAATAATTCGTATATAATTATTACAAAAGACTAACTGAAAATAATGATAATAGTGTGGGAAGGAGAGTTTAAATTATGGGGTATGATGAAGCAAATAATAAAACAGAAGAGTATGACGAATATAAAAATTGTAAATATACCGGATATAAAAAATATATAGAAAAGGATGTTCATAATCTTGAGGATCTAAAAGAGATTGTTCATATATTACGTGGACATTGTCCATGGGATAAAACTCAGACTCTGCAGTCATTAAAAAAGACTATGGCAGATGAAACCCAGGAAGTTTTAGATGCAATTGATAATAATGATGCAGATAATTTATGCGAAGAACTTGGCGATGTTTTGCTGCAGCTTGTATTTATGGCAGATATAGCAAAAGAAAAAGGCCTTTTTTCCATGGATGATGTAATTCAGGGGATATCGGACAAAATGGTAAGAAGGCATCCACATGTATTTGGTGATATCGAAGTGAATTCTCAGGATGAGATTCATGAAATATGGAAACAGGTTAAAGCTAAAGAAAAAGAAGAAAAGGCGAAAAGAATCAAAAAAAGGCTTGAATAATCTATAGAGTAAAAGAAGGCAAGCCCTTGAAGATGAAGGACTTGCCTGGGATGATTTTGATTTTTGATCATTGTAAAAAAGCTTTTAGTAATTGATCTGCTTTAATATGGTATCTTCTTTGGTGTCTGGATCTATTCTTATGTATTCCATAGAATCGATTGAATAACTTTCTCTCCAGCCGACATCATATTCAGGATCCCTATGTGCAAGTGCAACTATAAGAAATATATTTCCATCAACATATTCAATTGACTGTTGCATATATCTGTAATCATAATCTGCATTTGGAAAATCTTCAGGTTCAAGTCTGTAATTATCGATTATAGAAGTATATTCATCTTTTTCATAAGATAACATAAGATCTCCACCCTCTTCAAAAGATCCGAGGAGAGGCGTGTTTGGAGGAGTTAATGAAAACTGAATGCTACCATTTTCGTCTGTATATAGAACAGGCACAATTGGAGCTTCATCGTTATTACTATATTCAGCAGGAATATCTATATCAGTAATATCATCTCTACTATAAGGAAGAGCTTTGTAAATCCATACATTACTAACCATCAACATAGTGCCTTCGAGTTCACTGACAACAAAGTATATTCCATCATCTGCAGCCAAAAATTGCTCCATATTAGGATAGCCTGTGTCAAAATCCTGAAGGGTACCAAGACATATTGGATCCTCCTTATCGAGGGCAAGCTGAAAAAGAAAAGCTCTGTTTATTGAGTAATCGCATATCATATAATATGCACCATCGGAGGTTATTCCTGAATATATAAGCGACTGACTACTTTTGTCTTCGTTTATTAGTTCTGTGCCATTATAAAGTGACAGTACACTGTTATTTGTCTCTCTATCATAATAACTGATTGCAAGCAGTCCACTTTTTTCGTCCAGACCTTCAATTTGACCTTGAGAAATAGTCTCTTCGCTGGTTCCATCCAGTGTCATGTATATCACATAGTTGCTTACTCCATCATGCTCATTTAAATATAAATATGTTCCATCTGAAAATAGAGGCCCATAACCAAAGTCATCGGCGATTTTTTCTGATTCATTCGTAGAAAGATTAAGTCTCCATATTTCGGAGCTTTCATTTTTATATTCTTCTTCATATAAATTTACACTTGTCAAAAAATTTCCCCATAGGGCATTTTTGTTTAGAGAAGTCGTGCTAGCAATGCGGTAATAAATATAGTTTCCAACATGAAGAAAGTAATTTCCGTTATTTTCAACTGTGTAAGTTTCGCTGTCCATTGCGATATCTTTGTCAACATCTTCTGGACTTGTTGTATCCATAGATGCTGAAATGTTTCCAGGAACAGAATTATCGGTTGTTGTGGCTTCAACAGCAGTATTTTCTGTGGACGAAAAATCGGTGTCAGAATTTTCTGCAGATGATATTTCCGCATCAGTATTTTCTACGGATGGTTTTTCCT
>JAILEJ010000004.1 GCA_024688095.1 Butyrivibrio sp. | reverse complement strand
TGAAGAAACAATGGGCTATGTGCAGTGCGAAAAAATGGCGCTCCTTGATTTGAATATCAGAGGTTATTCTAAGATTGATAGGATACATTATCCTGATATTATAAATATCACAGATGCTATTCAAGGAATCTTTGACTACATTTGATTATATGTCAACATGTAATTGATGTGGTTTTGCAGTAGAAATATTTTTGGCAGTGTATGATCTGAGTTTCAGATTGAGCACTGCCTTTATTGTGCTGGTTATTATGGCAATCGTCACGCTTTACGTGACCGGCCTTCTTGAAAAATAGCAGGAAATAAAAAGCTTGTTCGCGGAATTAAAAATGAGTTTATGAATTTCTCAATATGGAGAGCAGATATTCTGTAACTATTTCATGGATTTTGATTATACAAAGTACATTCCAACCGAGTATTTACTCGATGGTTTTGATGCAACTACCGAGTCAGATTATTACAAAAAATGCTTGGAGATAAGTAATATAATCAGAGTAATAAATTTAGGTATAACGTGCTAGGAGGCATAATGGAATATAATTGCGGATTTACTAATGATGACAAGTGGTTTAGATATCGTGCGGCAGCAATTATTGTAGAGGATGGTTGCGTATTATTTGCTGGTAATGAAAAAGATGATTATTATTATTCGATAGGTGGAGCGGTTCACATGGGAGAAACTGCTGAAGATGCTGTTAAGAGAGAAGTCCTGGAAGAAACAGGAGTTAATTATGAAGTGGATCATTTGGCAGTAATTCATGAAAACTTTTTTAATGAGAATAAAGGTGCTTTAAAAGGAATGGATTGTCATGAGATTGCAATATACTTTATGATGAAATCAAAGGGGACTCAGAATCTTAATAGTAATAGTTATACTCAGGGGGTAAGAGAAAATATGTACTGGCTCCCAATTGATAAGCTTGATGAGTATAGAGCGTTTCCTGAATTTATGAAGGAATATCTTCAATCTGAGCATCATGGTATTGAACATATTGTATCTGATGAGAGAAAATAAATTATGTCATATTATTGACGAAGCAGGAAGATTTGCATATCAGACTGTGGATGCTACCTTGGTTCTTCGTAAAAAGAATTCTTTATCAGTGCTTAAAGGTATATCGAATGTTTTATGGACTCACTACAGAATTTTAACACAGGTCGAAGACTCTGCGGCAAGAGATTGGTATGAGAAAGAATCTTATGAGCAAATGTGGAGTTCAACAGCACTGCAAAGAAATATTTCTTCTCAGTATTATTACAGGATGCTTAAGACTCAGGATAAGATGAGTGTTGAAAATGAGATGAAAGAATTGACATCTCCGTATCAGAATAAACTTGAGTTTATTAAGAATCCAGTTATAGCAGAGTTCTTAGGAATGCAAGAGGATACATCATATTTAGAATCTGATTTGGAACAGAGTATTATAAATAATCTTCAAAAATTTTTAATGGAACTTGGAAAAGGCTATGCATTTGTTGCAAGGCAACAGCGCATTCATACAGAGAAGGAAGACTATTATATAGATCTTGTTTTCTATAACTATATTTTGAAGTGTTTTATTTTGATTGATTTGAAAACCACAAAAATAACCCATCAAGATGTAGGACAGATGGATATGTATATTCGTATGTATGATGAACTAAAGAAAGCGCCAGATGACAACCCAAGTCTGGGAATAGTATTATGTTCAGATACAGATGAGGATATAGCAAAGTATTCTGTACTACATGAAAACGAGCAGCTATTTGCTTCAAAATATAAATTATATTTACCAACTGAAGAAGAATTGAGAGCTGAGATTGAAACTCAGAAGGAATTCTACTATTTGCAAAAAAAAGATGAAGAGGAAAAAGAACAAATGGCTAGTTTAAAAGAAAAAACAAAAAAGGAAAAATAATGTTGGATGAATAGTGCTAAGTGGCTTGACAATTTTTGTTTTGCCTGGATGTACAGAGAAAGAAATATCAGAGTTTTCTCTTTTCATCAAAGATAAGCATTTTATTATATTCATAGTCAAAAATCCAATGGCATCTCATATGAGGTGCCATTGTTACATTATTTTTATCCCGTAACGGTGCGCATTACAGGGAAAAACTTGGAATTATAAGGAGCTAAATCCAATGATAAAAGTCTTGTTTGTCTGCCACGGCAGGATTTAATGTCTACGCGAAGAATGGCGGAAACAAGCCATTTGTGGGCAGAGCGGTAACTGATTTACACCTTGTTTACACCTTTTGATTTGGGAAGGAACACACCTCTGAAAGAGAGAACCAAAGACATGAAAAAAATACTGTTTATCTGCTGGGGCAAGAGATTTCAGCAAATCAGTAAACCTTGAAAATACGGCATTTTGAAGATTTATCAAACGGATTTACACCCCGTTTACACCTTTTGAAGGTGAACTACCCGATGAATGATGAGAGCACTCTGCATGATGCAGGGTGCTTTTGCTTTGGTTTGATGGAGAAAAACTTTGGTTTGATTATGCAAGATACTCTGTTTTGAAGCAAAAAATACACGCGAATGAGAAAAAAACTCAAATAAGTGTTGATTTTTTTTAAGGATTGCATATAATACATAGTAAGAAGGAAAGGAGGCTTTATATCATGCTGCTTCAATTCAACTATAAGAATTTTAAATCATTTAGGGATGATACAACATTAGATTTAACGGCAACAAAGATTTCTGAATTTAATAATCATGTTGTATCTATTGCAAATGAAAAAATTTTGCCTGTTGCGGCAATATTTGGTGCAAATGCAAGTGGAAAGTCAAATGTTCAAGAAGCCTTTAGATATATGTCTGCGTATGTTATAAATTCACTCGACTATGGGAATGAATCTGATTCTA
>JAILEJ010000489.1 GCA_024688095.1 Butyrivibrio sp. | reverse complement strand
TATTATCTTTTCAGCAAGTGGTGGAGCAAGAATGCAGGAGGGTATTTTCTCTCTTATGCAGATGGCTAAAACATCTTCTGCAATAGAAGCTTTTTCTGAGGCGGGAGGCTTATATATAAGCTATCTTACACACCCTACAACTGGTGGTGTAACGGCAAGCTTTGCTACTCTTGGAGATATCACTTTGGCTGAGCCAGGTGCACTTATTGGTTTTGCAGGCCCAAGAGTTATTGAACAGACTATAAACGCAAAGCTGCCTAAGGGATTCCAACGTGCTGAATATCTTGAATCTCATGGTTTCGTTGATAAGATTGTTCCTAGAAATGAAATGAGAGACACACTTATAGATATTTTGAAACTACATGTTTCATCTAAAAAAGGTGAAAACAGAGGATTCTCTGTTATAAAAAATGATTTTTAATCATTATTGACTACGCTGAACATTATTAAAACATTTCTTTATAAATGAAGAAACTCGTTTTTTTATTTGTTCAGTTAAAGTCGTTTCTGCCATATATTTATGGCTTCAGGAGGAAAAGTATGAGTGTAAATAGTAAATTAACAGCTGAAGAAAAAGTACATATTGCAAGACACATCTCCAGACCTCATATTGATGATTTTATTGAAAATATTTTTACTGATTTTTTTGAGCAAAAAGGTGATCATCTCTTTGATGAAGACCTTAGTATATACGGTGGAATCGCAAGATACAGACAGTATCCTGTTACAGTAATTGGCCACAGAAAAGGTCATTCTGCTGAAGACAACATCCGTTTTAATTTTGGAATGCCAAGGCCTGAAGGTTATAGAAAAGCATTAAGACTTATGAAACAGGCTGAAAAATTTGGCAGACCAATCATTACTTTTATAGACACACCTGGGGCTTTCCCTGGAAAGGAAGCTGAAGAACATGGACAGGGTGAAGCTATTGCCAAAAACCTTGCTGCTATGAGCAGTCTTCGCGTTCCAGTAATTACTGTTGTAACAGGTGAAGGAAATTCCGGTGGTGCTCTTGCACTTAGCGTTGCCAACAGAATTCTTATGTTGGAAAATGCGGTTTATTCAGTTCTTAGCCCGGAAGGCTTTGCAAGTATCTTATGGAAAGACTCCTCAAGACGTGCTGAAGCATGTGATCTTATGAAGCTTACAGCTCATGATCTTATGGATGCAGGAGTTGCAGATGAAGTAATTGCAGAACCAGAAGGTGGGGCTCACCTTAATCCAGATTTCTTATACAGAGCACTTGATGATGTTTTATATAAGCATTTCTGTGAGCTCAAGGATCTCTCTGCTGAAGAACTGGTTGCAGACAGACGAACAAAATTCCGTAATATAGGCAGAGAAACAGCTGCTATTTCTATTACTGGATAAAAATAAATCATACAGATAAAGAGGCAAAATGAAAGGTTTAAAAATAATAGCTACTGGCAGATCATTACCTTCAAAATCGGTAACAAATGATGATCTTTCCAAAATAGTGGAAACCAGTGATGAATGGATATACACAAGAACCGGTATAAGATCCAGATATTTCTGTGACGAGGGTGAAAATTCTTTGACTCTGTCTATATCTGCAGCAAAGAAGGCTCTTGAATCATCAGGGATCAATAAGGATGATCTTGGATGTATCATTGTTGCTACTCTGTCAGCCACATATGTAACTCCAAGTACAGCATGTCTTATACAACGAGAGCTTGAGCTTCCTGAAAACATACCTGCACTTGATATAAATGCTGCCTGCAGTGGTTTCATCTATGGGCTTGAAGTTGCAAGAGGTCTTCTTTCAGGGTCAAATGCAAAGTACGGACTTGTAATTGGTGTTGAACAGCTTTCAAGGATTTTAGATATGGAAGACAGATCAACCTGTGTTCTTTTTGGAGATGGTGCCGGTGCTGCAATAGTTGAAACTGAAGAAAATACTTTATACGAATCAGTTCTTGGAACAAAGGGTGGACATGAAATATCCTGTCCTGGTGTTAATAATTTTGATGATGGCCAAAAAAGCTATGTATCAATGGATGGAACAGCTGTTTTCAGATTTGCTACTTCAGCAATTCCAAAATGCATAGATATGTTACAGCAAAAACATCCTTTCTCTTTGGACGAGGTTGATCATGTTGTATGCCATCAGGCAAACTCAAGAATTATCGATCATGTTGTAAAAAAACTAAAGGCTGATCCAGCAAAATTCTACAAGGATATGGATCATCTTGGAAATACAAGTGCTGCTTCTATCCCACTTGCTCTTAGTGAAATGGATGATGCAGGCATGATAAAAGACGGAGATACACTTCTTCTTGTAGGTTTTGGAAGTGGTCTTACCTGGGCGGGTGTTCTTATTAAATTTCAGAAAGCGAAGAAGGTATCATAATGAAATTTTTAGATGAAATCTTAAATACAAAATATCCTATTATACAGGGTGGTATGGCAAATATTGCTACCGGAAGATTTGCAGCTGCATGCTCAAATGCCGGTGCTCTTGGACTTATCGGTGCTGGTGGAATGACACCTGAAATGCTT